>NZ_MULM01000027.1:0-4056 GCF_002029345.1 Pseudomonas sp. VI4.1 | reverse complement strand
CTACACGGTTCTGTGTCGCTCACAAACCCCCTGTAGGAGCTGGCTTGCCAGCGAAGAGGCCCTCACATTCACCGCAAAACCAAGGGACCAAACCATGCCCGGATTCAGCAAAATCCTCATCGCCAACCGCGGTGAAATCGCCTGCCGCATCCAGCGCACCGCCCAAACCCTGGGCTATCGCACCGTCGCCGTTTTCAGCGATGCCGACGCCGATGCCCTGCACGTGCAGATGGCCGACGAAGCCGTGAACATCGGCCCGGCCCCGGTGCAGCAGTCTTACCTGAACATTGCGGCAATCATCGACGCCGCCCGGCGCACCGGGGCCGACGCGATCCACCCCGGCTACGGTTTCCTCTCGGAAAACCCCGGCTTCGCCCTCGCCTGCCAACACGCCGGCATCACCTTTATCGGCCCCAGCCCCGAGGCCATCGAGCTGATGGGCAGCAAACGCCTGTCGAAACTCGCCATGCTTGCCGCCGACGTGCCCTGCATCACAGGCTATCAGGGCGCCGAACAGGACGACGCGACCCTGTGTCGCGAAGCCGGGCGCATCGGCTACCCGCTGATGATCAAGGCCAGTGCCGGCGGGGGTGGGCGCGGCATGCGCCTGGTCCAGGGCGCCGCTGATTTGCTGGAGCAGATCCGCAGCGCCCGCTCCGAAGCGCTGCACGGGTTCGGCAGTGACGAGCTGATCCTCGAACAAGCCTTGATCGATCCCCGGCACGTCGAGGTTCAGCTATTCGGCGACCGGCACGGCAACCTGATCCACCTCGGTGAGCGCGACTGTTCGATCCAGCGTCGCCATCAGAAAGTCATCGAGGAAGCGCCCTGCCCGGTGATGACCACCGAACTGCGCCAGGCCATGGGTGAAGCGGCGCTCAAGGCGGGGCGCGCGGTGAGTTACGTCGGCGCTGGCACCGTGGAGTTCCTGCTGGATGCCAGCGGGCAGTTTTACTTTCTGGAGATGAATACCCGGTTGCAAGTGGAACACCCGGTGACCGAATTCATCACCGGCCTCGACCTGGTGGCCTGGCAGCTGCAGGTCGCCGCAGGGCTGCCACTGCCGCTGCGTCAGCAGCAGCTGCAACTCAACGGCCATGCCATGGAAGTGCGCTTGTATGCCGAAGACCCGGCCCGGGGGTTTCTGCCCCAGACCGGGCGCATCGCAACCTGGGAGCCCGCCTTGCAGAACGGGGTGCGGATCGACCACGGCCTGATCGAAGGCCAGGGCATCAGCCCCTTCTACGACCCGCTGCTGGGCAAGCTCATTGCCCATGGCGCCACCCGCGAAGAAGCCCGGCGCAAATTGTTGCGCGCCGTGCAGGACAGCGTGCTGCTGGGCATACCGAGCAATCAGCGCCTGCTCGCCAGCCTGTTGCAACACCCGCAGTTCGTCAGCGGCGAGTTCAACACCGGGTTCATCCCGAGGTATTTTGCCGACCCTGCCTGCCTGCATCCGCCGGTCCCCACCGCCGAAGAACTGGCGATCGCAACGGCCCTGTTTTATCGGGCCTCGGCGCAGACTCACCCAGCGCCCCTGGCCGGTTGGCGCAACAATGCCAGCGTGCCGTTGCACTATCGCATCGGCCTGGAAGATCAGCATTGGCCGGTGCAATTGCACGCAGTGCCTGACGCGCCCTACCGGATTCAAGTCGCCACCCGCACCCTTGAATTGAAGGTCGTGCAGTGCGACGGCCGCTGGGCCACCCTGGAAATCGATGGCATCCGCCGACGTTATGCCTATCGTCTCGAATCCGCGCAGCTCTGGCTGTTCACCCGGCCCGGCAGCCTGCAACTGGTGGATCGCACTCAAGCCCCGGCCAGCAGTCAGGCCAGCGTCAGCTGCGGCACGCTCAAGGCACCGATGGACGGTGCGATCGTCGACGTGCTGGTCGTGAGGGCAGCCCGGTCAGTAAAGGCCAGTTGCTGGTGGTGCTGGAGGCGATGAAAATGGAGCATCCCCTCAAGTCAGGCATCGATGGCGTGCTCAAGCGCTTGCAGGTCAGGGTCGGCGACCAGGTGAAAAATCGTCAGATATTGTTGGAGGTCGAATAAGTCGCTAGGCGGATCCGCCGGGTTTGGCTACGCTCAAGCGCTATCAGGACGCGGATACCAGGAACCCTGCGATGCCTCACTGGCTGGTCATTGATCTGGAAGCCACCACCGATGAGGGTGGCTGGCCAGTAACGGAAATGGAAATCATCGAAATCGGCGCCACGCTGGTGGATCGCAAAGGACGAGAACTGGATGCATTCCAGCGCTTCGTGCGGCCCTTGCGGCGGCCTTTGCTGACGCCGTTTTGCCGGGAGCTGACGCACATCACCCAGGCCAATGTCGACGGTGCCGAGCCGCTTAGCGAAGTCTGGGCGTCGTTCGAACGCTGGCTCGGCCAACATCACGCTCGCCTGGAAGGCTGGGCCAGTTGGGGCGACTACGACCGCCAGCAACTGCTTCAGGAATGGCAACGCCTGCAGCTCGACAGTGCCCTGAGCCGGGTGCCGCACATGAACCTCAAGCAACGCTTTGCCAAGGCCCGTCGGCTGGAACGCCCGCTGGGGCTCAACGGCGCCCTGCAACTGGCGGGCATGCAGTTCACCGGGCAGCAACACCGGGCACTGGAAGACGCGCGCAACACGGCACGCCTGTTACCCCTGGTGCTCCCTCTCTAGCGCGTGACGGCGCTGTGGGCCTTGTGCATACTGGCCGGCGCTTTTAAGCCCTTTTCAGCCCTTTTCGAGGAATCGCCCATGTTTAAAGTCAACGAGTACTTCGACGGCACCGTCAAGTCGATCGCCTTTGGCACCGCAGAAGGTCCGGCGACCATCGGCGTCATGGCGCCGGGCGAGTACGAATTCGGCACCAGCCAGCGTGAAATCATGCACGTGGTGACCGGCGCCCTGACCGTCAAGCTGCCCGACAGCAGCGACTGGGAAACCTTCGCCGCGGGCAGCCAGTTCAACGTGCCCGCCAACAGCAAGTTCCAGCTGAAAGTGGCTGTCGACACCGCTTACCTGTGCGAATACCGCGGCTAAACCCCAGGTTTCACAGCGCAAAAAAATGCCCGTGTCCCAGGACACGGGCATTTTTCATGGATGCGCTTATTCCAGGATCGTCACCGGCATGCCGACTTCGAGCTGGCCATTGCCATCGTTGACCAGGTTCTGGCCGAACATCGCCCCCTCTTCCTGGGCACGGTATTTCTGCAAGGTGGCCAGAGGCTCACGATCGGCGCTGCGTAGCCCGGTTTGCGGGTCGACGGTGGTCAGGATGCAACGGGAACACGGCTTGACCACGCGAAACTCGACATCGCCGATCCGGATACGCTTCCAGCCATCCTCGGCGTACGCTGGCGTGCCCTCGATCACCAGATTCGGTCGAAAACGCAGCATCTCCAACGGGCGCCCGACGTGTTGCGAAAGATCCTCCAGGGACGCCTGCCCGATCAGCAACAGCGGGAAGCCATCGGCGAAAGCCACCCGATCGTCATCCTTGCCGTAGCCCGCCTCAGTGATCCGCGCGCGATCAAGCGGTATTTGCACCAGGCGAGTCGGCTTGCCAATGAATTCACTGACCCAGGCACCGGCCTCATCGCCGGCATCCGGGACCCGCAAACTGTCGCGAAAGATAGTCACGCCCCGCAGTTCAGCGTCGCCGCCTGGCAAGGCGATATCGATCGGCGCGCGGCCTGGCGCACTGAGGGTCAAGCCGCCTTCGGCATTCCATAATGCCGACAGTTGACTCATCTGCCCCACTACGCGCTGGCTCAGGAACCGCCCGCTGGCCTCGTCAACCAACATCCAGCGTCGATCCCCTGCCAGCCCGAGCTTGTCCAGGCTGGCCTGCTGCAGGATCTCGCCCTTGCCGGATTTCAACGGATAACGATAAAGCGCGCTCAGACGCAGCATGGCCAGCTCCATGGAGAGTAAAAACGCCACCCTATACGACCTCCAGCCCTGAATCAAAGGCCAAAAACCCTGTAGGAGCGAGCTTGCTCGCGATGGACGTTAAGAACAACACGTTCATCCCGGATGAATGCGTTATCGTTCACGTCCATCG
>NZ_MULM01000028.1:0-4222 GCF_002029345.1 Pseudomonas sp. VI4.1 | reverse complement strand
TCCGCGTCGAGTACAAAATTTGCGACCGCCGCTCAACCTGTAGGAGCTGGCTTGCCAGCGAAGAGGCCCTGACAGGCAATGAAGATGCCGGCCTAGTTAAACTCATCCCCAATCGGATACCGACTGGCATTCAGGCTTTCTTTGATCTTGCGCAAGTGCGGCTGGAAATCCACGCCCCGGCGCAAGGTCATGCCGGTGGCGAGCACGTCCAGCACAGTCAGCTGAATGATCCGCGACGTCATCGGCATGTAGATGTCGGTGTCTTCCGGCAGCGGAATGTTCAGGCTCAAGGTGCTGGCCTTGGCCAATGGCGACCCTTCAGCGGTCAGGCCCAGCACCGAAGCGCCGTTTTCCCTGGCCAGGCGCGCCACTTCCACCAGTTCACGGGTGCGGCCGGTGTAGGAAATGATCACGAACAATTCGCCGGTGTGGGCGACCGAAGCAATCATGCGCTGCATCAGCACGTCCGCATGGGCGGTGACGGCCAGGTTGAAGCGGAAGAACTTGTGCTGCGCGTCCAGCGCCACCGGAGCCGAAGCGCCGAGGCCGAAGAAGTGGATCTGCCGGGCCTGGATCAACAGGTCGACGGCGCGGCTGATCAGGTTCGGATCCAGCGCCTGCAAGGCACTGTCCAACGAGGCGATGGCGCTGCCGAAAATCTTCTTGGTATACGCTTCCGGGTTGTCGTCGGCCTCGACCGCACGGCTGACATACGCCGCGCCACTGGCCAGGCTTTGGGCCAGCTGCAGTTTAAGTTCGGGGTAACCGCTGACGCCGAACGAACGGCAGAAGCGGTTGACCGTCGGCTCGCTGACCTTCGAGGCCTGGGCGAGGGCGGCGATGCTGAACCGGGTGGCCTGCTGAGGGTTGAGCAGGATCACTTCGGCTACTTTGCGTTCAGCCTTGTTCAGGTCTTCAAGGCGATTCTGGATCTGCTCCAGTAAATTTCGCACGCGGTCCATATTGTTTCCTTAGCTCCGCAAACAAGAGAGCAATGCAAATTAGGGCCCCGGCTATGCAATTTGGGACTTTGATCGGGCCCGTCACGGTGGCCTATCCTACTGGTGGCTCCGATCGACCACCACTCGGATTGTCTATTTCGGTAAAATGTTGTGTTTATTACTACATTTTCCCTTGAATCATGCCTTGAAAAAAGGTATTTGTAGCTTAACTTGATAAAAGAACAAACATCATGCCTTCGATAACGGTTGAACCGTGCACCTTTGCCTTGTTCGGCGCCCTCGGCGATCTGGCCCTGCGCAAGCTGTTTCCTGCCCTCTACCAACTGGATGGCGCAGGCCTGCTTCATGAGGATACGCGCATCATCGCGCTGGCCCGTGAACCTGGCAGCGAGCAGCAGCACCTGGCGTTCATCGCCTCCGAGCTGCGCCGATACGTCAGCGACAAAGAGCTGGACGACGCAGTGGTTGAACGCTTCCTGGCCCGCCTGAGCTACCTGCACGTCGATTTCCTCAAGGCTGACGACTACGTCGCCCTGGCCGAAATGGCCGGCAGCGCCCAGCGCGTGATTGCCTACTTCGCGACCCCGGCCGCGGTTTACGGCGCGATCTGCGAGAACCTGTCGAAGGTCGGCCTGACTGAAAACACCCGCGTGGTACTGGAAAAACCCATCGGTTCGGACCTTGAGTCCTCGCGCAAGGTCAACGACGCCGTGGCGCAGTTCTTCCCGGAGAACCGCACCTATCGCATCGACCACTACCTGGGCAAGGAAACCGTACAGAACCTGATCGCCCTGCGTTTTGCCAACAGCCTGTTCGAAACCCAGTGGAACCAGAACTACATCTCCCACGTGGAAATCACCGTGGCCGAGAAAGTCGGGATCGAAGGCCGCTGGGGTTACTTCGACAAGGCCGGTCAGCTGCGGGACATGATCCAGAATCACCTGCTGCAACTGCTCTGCCTGATCGCCATGGACCCGCCGGCCGACCTGTCCGCCGACAGCATCCGTGACGAGAAAGTCAAAGTGCTCAAGGCGCTGGCGCCGATCAGCCCGGAAGGCCTGACCACTCAGGTCGTGCGCGGCCAATACATTGCCGGCTACAGCGAAGGCAAGCCGGTGCCGGGCTACCTCGAAGAACCGAATTCCAACACCCAGAGCGACACCGAAACCTTCGTCGCCCTGCGGGCCGACATCCGCAACTGGCGTTGGGCCGGGGTGCCGTTCTACCTGCGAACCGGCAAGCGCATGCCGCAGAAGCTGTCGCAGATCGTCATCCACTTCAAGGAACCGTCGCACTACATCTTCGCCCCCGAGCAGCGCCTGCAGATCAGCAACAAGCTGATCATCCGCCTGCAACCGGACGAAGGCATTTCCTTGCGCGTGATGACCAAAGAACAAGGCCTGGACAAGGGCATGCAGCTGCGCAGCGGTCCGTTGCAGCTGAATTTTTCCGATACCTATCGCAGCGCACGGATTCCCGATGCCTACGAGCGGTTGTTGCTGGAAGTGATGCGCGGCAATCAGAACCTGTTTGTCCGTAAAGATGAAATCGAAGCCGCGTGGAAGTGGTGTGACCAGTTGATCGCCGGGTGGAAAAAATCCGGTGATGCGCCCAAGCCGTACGCGGCCGGGTCCTGGGGACCGATGAGCTCCATTGCACTGATCACGCGGGATGGGAGGTCGTGGTATGGCGATATCTGAATTGAAACTGCCTCAGGGCGTCAGCGCCCGTGAGTTCAAGAGCCCGGTGTTGCTGGCCGAAGGGCTGGCGCTGAACGTGGCCAAGCAACTGAGTGACGCGATCGATGCCACCGGTACCGCAACGCTGGTGGTGTCCGGTGGCCGCAGCCCGGTGGCGTTTTTCCAGCACTTGGCCAAGCAGACGCTGGACTGGTCCAAGGTTGTCGTCACCCTGGCCGACGAGCGCTGGGTACCGGTTGAACACGCCGACAGCAATGCCGGTCTGCTCAAGCGTTACCTGTTGCAAGGTCCGGCGGCCAAGGCGCAGTTCCTGAGTCTGTACAGCGCCACGGCCAACCTTGAACTGGCGGCCGAGCAGGCGGATCGCTTGCTCGCGGAATTGCCGCCGATCGACGTGCTGATACTCGGCATGGGCGACGACGGTCACACCGCCTCGCTGTTCCCCAACAGTCCGAACCTGAGCGATGCCTTGAAAGCCGACGGCACACGTCGTTGCTACCCGATGCTGGCGCCGACCGTGCCGCATCAACGCCTGACCATGAGTCGCGCGCTGCTGGCTTCGGCGAAGAACACGGTTTTATCGATTTCCGGTCAGTCCAAGCTGACCACCCTGAGTGCCGCATTGGCCGGTGACGATGTCGCCGCCATGCCGGTTCGCGCGTTTCTGCAACCTACGTTAGAGATTTACTGGTGCCCATGAGCCAAGGATCAGCCGCTATGACAAACACATCCCCCACCGTTTCCATGGCGGACAAAGTTGCCCTGATCGACAGCCTCTGCGCCAAGGCGCGGATCCTGCCGGTGATTACCATCGCTCGCGAACAGGACATCCTGCCGCTGGCCGACGCCCTCGCGGCCGGAGGCCTGACCGCCCTGGAAGTGACCCTGCGTTCGCAGTTCGGCCTCAAGGCTATCCAGATTCTGCGCGAGCAGCGTCCGGAGCTGGTGACCGGTGCCGGTACCGTGCTCGATCGCAGCATGCTGGCGGCTGCCGAAGCCGCGGGTTCGCAGTTCATCGTCACGCCGGGCATCACCCGTGATCTGCTCGAAGCCAGCGTCGACAGCCCGATTCCGCTGCTGCCAGGCATCAGCAATGCCTCGGGCATCATGGAAGGTTATGGCCTGGGCTACCGCCGCTTCAAGCTGTTCCCGGCGGAAGTCAGCGGCGGCGTGGCAGCCATCAAGGCCTTGGGCGGCCCGTTCGGCGAAGTGAAATTCTGCCCGACCGGTGGCGTCAGCCCGGCCAACATCAAAAGCTACATGGCGTTGAAAAACGTCATGTGCGTGGGCGGTAGCTGGATGCTTGATCCCGAGTGGATCAAGAACGGCGACTGGGCCCGCATTCAGGAATGCACCGCCGAGGCACTGGCGCTGCTGGACTGATTGGCTATACCCGACACTTCGTTGTGTGTTCTACGGCTTTACGGTGCGCTTGGTCGGTGCACCGTTTTTTTTTGCCCGCAAAAAACCCTTGTAGGAGCCGGCTTGCCGGCGAAGGTCGTTCAACGATAACGCGTGTTTAATGGCTAATCCACGGCGACCATGACAACGCCTTCGCCG
>NZ_MULM01000029.1:0-4360 GCF_002029345.1 Pseudomonas sp. VI4.1 | reverse complement strand
TTGCCAGCGAAGGCGTCCGTCCAGGCGATACATGTGTCGACTGGCCCTGGCGCCTTCGCTGCAAGCCAGCTCCTACGTTGAGCGGTGTTAATTCCCGAGATTGTTAAACAGCGTTACGGCAGCGAGCGGGTATCACCACTGTACGCCACTGGTCTCGATCCACTGCTGAAGCGACTCGCGCTTTGGCGTCCATCCCAGTAGCACACGGGCATTGACCGCACGTACGCGGCTGTTGGAACCAATGGCAAAACGCGCCCAATCCCCCAGCTCGGCGATCGCTTCTTCAGCCGGCCAACTCTGGATGGCACCACCAAAACCCAGGGCCTTGCTGATGGAAGTGGCAATTTCGATGAACGATGCCTCGCCGTTTTCAGCGAAGAACAGCGATGCCGATGGCGCCTTTTCAATGGCCAGGCGATACAACTCCGCCAGGTCCTCGATATGCACATTGGACCAACGATGCACCCCGGCCCCCATGTAAGCCCCAGCGCCGTATTGACGCGACTGAGCGAACAGCTTGGGCAGTTGATCGCTTTTGGCCGGCACGCCCAATGTTTCACCGTAAATCATGGTCGGGCAGAACACGATGCTGCGAATACCCCGTTCAACGCCTGCGCGGCGCACGAGCTGATTGATCTCTACCCGGTCCTTGCGGATGTCCATCGGCGTGAACGGCGTCTCGTCGGTGAAGATATCGGCACGCTCATAAGCACCGCGCGCATCGTCCCCGACCACGCTTGAACCGGAGGTGTGCAGCAGCACTTTGCCGCTACCGCTCAAGGCCTCGATAAAGGTTTCTACAGAAGCCCGATGGTCCGAGTTGGCCGCGTTGACGACCGCGTCGGCAGCACGAGCCTGTTCACTGAGAATGAACGCATCGTCCAGGGTGCCCAGTACAGGGGTGATGCCCAATGCCTGCAAGGCACTGCGCTGTTGCGGGTTACGCACCAGCCCGCTGACTTCATGCCCCGCATCTACCAGGTATTTGGCCACGGAGCCGCCGATGTAACCGGTCACGCCGGTAACGAAAATTTTCAATGTGTTGTCTCCCTTTAAGCTTGAGTGATGTCTGGCCTTTACTTGGATCAAAGGCGCAGCGATTCCTGGTCAAGGAATCCGTTTACGATACGATCAGCTCCGTTTATGATCTAGACTGCTGTAACTACAAGTATCTGTGAATCCAGTTCATGCTAAACATCAAAGACATCAACCGTTCCGGCGAGATGGAGGTCTTCACCCGGGTCGTCAATGCGGGAACCTTCTCCGAAGCCGCCAGGCGCCTGGACATGTCGCCTTCGGCCGTCAGCAAGCTGATTGCCCGCATGGAGACTCGATTGGGCGCACGCCTGCTGCATCGCTCTACCCGACGCCTGGAGCTGACGGCGAAGGCGAGCGTTTCAACAATGAATGCTTGCGAATTCTTGAGCTGATCGACTCGGCCGAACGTGATATCGCCAACGTGAGCAAGCCCAGCGGGCTGATTCAGGTCAATGCCAACCTGCCGTTTGGCCTGCATTGCCTGTTACCGCTGCTGCCTGACTTTCTGGCGGCCTTCCCGGACATCACCCTGAACGTGGAGCTGACCGATACCGTGGTCGATCTGCTGGAGCGACGCGCGGATGTGGCGATCCGTACCGGCCCGATGAAGGAGTCGAACCTGATTCAGCGGCGACTGGGCGAGAGCCGCATGATCACGGTGGCATCGCCGGGCTATATCAAACGATTCGGTCAGCCGAAAACCCTGGACGAGCTGCCGCGGCATAACCGGCTCGGCTTTGGCTTCCACCGCCATTCCCAGGCCTGGGTCTTTCGTGGCGCCGAAGGCCAACGTATCGAGATCGAACCCAAAGGCAATGTCTTGCTCAGCGATGGCGAGAGCATGCGGCAATCGGCGCTGGCCGGGTTGGGGATTGCCCGCCTGGCGAACTTCCATATCAAGGCCGATATCGAAGCGGGCCGCCTGGTGCCGCTGCTGGAGCCATTCAACAGTGGCGAAACCGAGGCGATTCACGCGGTGTTCATCGGTCCCGGACAGCAGCTGCCCCATCGCGTGCGGGTGTTCATCGACTTTCTGCTGGAGCGGATCGGCCCGCAGCTGACTTCGTCGTGACGGCAGTCAAGCATCCGCTTTAGGATTTTTGCTGAATCAGTCTTCGGCAACCCTTGAAAATCATCTGCCCGGGCCTCGGGCATGATTGCCCGCATAACAACAGAAAAGGCGGCATTCATGGATTATCAACTGACTGGAAAAACCGCGCTGATTACCGGCGGCGCGACGGGCATCGGCAAGGCCATTGCCCAGCGCTTCATCCTCGAAGGTGCAACGGTGGTCATCAGCGGGCTGTTGGCCGAGGAGGTGAGCGCGGCAGTCGAGGAACTGGGTGATCGCAGCACAGGGCTGGTCGCCGATCTGACCCGGGAAGGCGCGGCAGAGCAACTGGTGGCCCTGGCCCTCGAGTCCGGACCGATTGATTTTTTGATCAATAACGTCGGCATCTTCGAGGTTCGGGATTTCTTCGAAACGGACGATGCGCAGTGGTTTCATTACTTCAACGTCAACGTCATGAGCGGCGTGCGCATGACCCGGCTGGTCATGAAGGACATGCTCAACCGCGGCCAAGGGTCGATTGTCTTTATCAGCAGTGAATCCGCGGTCAAACCACAGCCGTGGATGGTGCACTATGGCGCAATGAAAACCTGCCTGCTGGGGATTTCCCGAGCCCTGGCAGAGCTGACCAAAGGCACGGCCGTGCGGGTCAACTCGATTTTACCCGGGCCAACCTCCACCGAAGCGGTCAGGCGCTATCACCGGGAAATCGCCACCGAGAAGGGCATCACTGCGCAACAGGTGGTACAGGATTACTTTGACGATACCGAACCGACCTCACTGATCCGGCGCATGATCGAGCCCGAAGAAGTGGCCCGCAGCGTGCTGCACCTGGCCGCGTCACCGGCGCTCAATGGCATGGCCATGCGCATCGAAGGCGGGACCATACGCTCGATACTTTGAAGTGAGCTGCAGGCTGTTACCCGAACGGTTCCTTTCGTGGGTCACGCAGAGCAGTGCATCGATCTGCGCCTGATCGTTGCCGGACAGCGCGGCGGAACCGGCTGCGAGTCTGGTGTTAAAATACGTTATAAATAAATAATACGTCACATGATCTGGTCATTGATGGATGATCTCCCCAACCGGTAGGACACCCCTGACTCTGTTTGAGGAGCACCCCATGACTGCCTCCACCGCACGCCGGAGCGGTCGAACAATCCCTCGCCGCGCTGGCCTGGCTGCGTGAACAAGGTTGCGAGCAGATCTTCTTCAAGGCCCTGCTTGCGGATGCCATCGGCGGCGGCAGGGGTCAACGCGTCGTCGCTGAGGATGATATCGAACTGCTCGAGCCCGGCAATCCGGTACAGGCTGAAGGTCCCGTATTTCGAACTGCTGGCCACCAGCACCACTTGCGAGGTCGATTGCATCGCGGCTTGTTTCACCTCCACCTCCACCTTCAGTGCCGAAGGGGTGGTGAGGCCACGACGCAAATCCCATGAGCTGGACGATATGAACGCGATGTCGGTGACGATTTGACGCAAGGTGGCCACCGCCAGGCTGCCCACGCACGACTGATTGGAGTGATCCAGTTGCCCGCCGGTATGAATCACCGTGACGTGGGGGGCTTCGATCAGTGCCTGGACGATGCCGAAGTCGTTGGTCACCACGGTCATGCCGGACAGTGCCTTGATGTAGGGGACGATTTCCAGGGTGCTGGTCCCCGCATCCAGGTAGATCGTCATATCGGCATGCAGCAGCCCGGCGGCGAGTTTGGCCATGGCTTGTTTCTGCGGCAACTCGACCACGGCCTTGAGCTGATGACGGGGTTCACTGTGGAGCTGGCTGGCGATTCGTACCCCACCCGTTACCGAGTAAGCCCGGCCTTCCTGCTCCAGCAACGCGATATCGCGGAGTATGGTCATGTGCGAACAGTCGAGCATGTCCATCAATTGATGAACGCTCAGCACCTGATGCTTGCGCAGCTGTCGCAGCATTGATTCACGGCGCTGTTCAGGAATCATCGGTGAGCCGCTGTCGGCGGCGATGTCCTACTGGCTAGGCATTCGGGCTCCAGGGCAAGGAAAGCGGACGGCAGGGATAGCGGTCAAACAGGGTGGCGAATCCGTAGCTGGATCAGTAGCGACAATAATGGGGGGCGTGGTGTTTCTCCACCAACGGGGATCGGCCGCGCAGGTCCGGTAGCGAAGAGCTGAGTCGGCAATGCAAGGCAGCGATTCCTGTGTAGGAGCTGGCTTGCCAGCGAAGGCGATCTTCAGTCGACATCTTCATTGACTGGATACACCGCTTTCGCTG
>NZ_MULM01000030.1:0-4749 GCF_002029345.1 Pseudomonas sp. VI4.1 | reverse complement strand
GAGGGCAACCCCAAGCTCAACAGCATCCAGCGCAACCAGGACGTGCTGAACTACGCCGCGCAGCAAGCCTCGGTCAACTCCCCGGAGTTGTTCAACAACGACTGCTCGCTGATGCCGGTGATCGCCTTCCTCAAGGACCACAAGGCCGAGACCCTGGACGCGTGGTGGCCATTGCCGACAAGTTCGCCAAGGACAACAGCACCCCGGACCGGCAGTTCCTGCTGGCCGCCGGCAGTGCCGGCATCGAGGCGGCGACCAACATCGTGGTGCGCGAGGCCAACCGCACCATGCTGTTTTATGTCTATGCGGCGGTGACGCTGTTCTGCCTGATCACCTTCCGCAGCTGGCGCGCGACAGTGGTGGCCTGCTGCCGCTGGTGCTGACCTCGATCCTTTGCGAGGCGTTGATGGTGGCCATGGGCATCGGCGTGAAAGTCGCGACCCTGCCGGTGATCGCCCTCGGCGTCGGCATCGGTGTCGACTACGCCTTGTACCTGCTCAGCGTGCAACTGCATCACCAGCGCCAGGGCCTGTCGCTGGGGGATGCCTACCGCAAGGCGGTCGCGTTCACCGGCCGGGTGGTAGGGCTGGTGGGCATCACCCTGGCCGCCGGCGTGGTGTGCTGGGTCTGGTCGCCGATCAAGTTCCAGGCCGACATGGGCATCCTGCTGACCTTCATGTTCCTGTGGAACATGCTCGGCGCGCTGATCCTGATTCCAGCCCTGTCGTATTTCCTGTTGCGCGGGCCCTCGCTGATCCGCGGTGCTGCCCCGGATGCGCCGGTGCTGCACGCCAGTGAGACCGACAACGCCAAACAACCGGGCATGCGACCTGCCCTCACACTGTCCGAGTAAGTCAAACATGTCTGAATACAAAGCTCCCCTGCGCGACATGCGCTTCGTGCTCGACGAAGTCTTCGAAGCCTCCAGGCTTTGGGCCCGACTGCCGGGCCTGGCCGAGGTGGTCGATGAAGAAACGGCGGCCGCGATCCTGGAAGAGGCCGGCAAGATCAGCGCCGCATCATCGCGCCGCTGCGCCGCAGTGGCGACGAACAAGGTTGCACCTGGGACAACGGAGCGGTGACCGTTCCGGCTGGTTTTATCGCGGCGTACCAGGCCTTCGCCGACGGCGGTTGGGTCGGTGTTGGCGGTGACCCGCAGTTCGGTGGCATGGGCATGCCCAAGGCCATTTCGGCCCAGGTCGAGGAAATGGTGACTTCGGCCAACCTGTCGTTCGGCACGTACCCGATGCTGACCGCCGGTGCCTGCCTGTCGCTCAGCGCCCATGCCAGCGAAGCGCTGAAACAGAAGTATCTGCCGAACATGTACGCCGGGGTCTGGAGCGGTTCCATGTGCCTGACCGAGGCGCATGCCGGCACCGACCTGGGCCTGATTCGCACCAAGGCCGTGCCCCGGGCCGACGGCAGTTACGCAATCAGCGGCAGCAAGATCTTCATTTCCGGCGGCGAGCACGACCTGACCGAGAACATCATCCACCTGGTCCTGGCCCGGCTGCCGGATGCACCCGCCGGCCCCAAAGGCATCTCGCTGTTTCTGGTGCCCAAGGTGCTGGTCAACGACGACGGCTCCCTGGGCGAGCGCAACACGCTGTCCTGCGGTTCCATCGAACACAAGATGGGCATCAAGGCGTCTGCCACCTGCGTGATGAACTTCGACGAGGCCACCGGCTGGATCGTCGATGCGCCGGGCAAGGGCCTGGCGGCGATGTTCACCATGATGAACTACGAGCGCCTGGGGGTGGGTATCCAGGGCCTGGCGCAGGGCGAACGCTCCTATCAGAGCGCCGTCGAGTATGCCCGCGACCGCCTGCAGAGCCGCGCGCCAACCGGCGCACAGCAACCGGACAAGGCCGCCGACCCGATCATCGTGCACCCGGACGTGCGGCGCATGCTGCTGACCATGAAAGCCCTGAACGAGGGCGGGCGGGCGTTTTCCAGCTACGTGGCCCTGCAACTGGACACCGCCAAGTACAGCGATGACGCGCCAACCCGCACCCGCGCCGAGCAACTGGTGTCGCTGCTGACTCCGGTGGCCAAGGCGTTCCTGACCGACATGGGGCTGGAAGCCACCCTGCACGGCCAGATGATCTTCGGCGGCCATGGCTATATTCGCGAATGGGGCCAGGAACAGTTGGTGCGCGATGTGCGCATCACGCAAATTTACGAAGGCACCAACGGCATCCAGTCCCTGGACCTGGCCGGGCGCAAGACCGTCGGCAGCGGCGGGGCGCTCTACCGCTTGTTCGCCGACGAGATTCGCCAGTTCACCGCCAACGCCGGTGCTGACCTCGGCGAGTTCAGCCAACCGCTGAACGCCGCCGTGGACACCCTCGACGAACTGACTGCGTGGCTGCTGGATCGAGCCCAGGGCAATCCCAACGAAATCGGCGCCGCCTCGGTCGAGTACCTGCAGGTATTCGGTTACACGGCCTATGCCTACATGTGGGCATTGATGGCCCAGGCGGCCATGGGCAAGGCAACCGAAGACGCGTTCTACACCAGCAAGCTGGGCACCGCGCGTTTCTACTTCGCCCGCCTGCTGCCGCGTATTCACTCATTGAGCGCTTCGGTCAAGGCCGGTAGCGAAAGCCTCTACTCGCTGGATGCAGCACAGTTCTGAATCAGGAAGGTACAACCATGCTGAAGACAAAAATAATCCCGCCAGCACAAGGCGCCTACAGCTACCCGCTGCTGATCAAGAGCTTGTTGTTGTCCGGGGTGCGCTACGAGTCTGCCAATGAAATCGTCTACGCCGACAAGCTCCGTTACAGCTACCAGACCCTCATCGAGCGCATCCATCGGCTGGCCAATGCGCTGACCGCGGCCGGCGTCAAGGCCGGGGATACCGTGGCCATGCTCGACTGGGACAGCCACCGCTACCTGGAGTGCTTCTTCGCCGTGCCGATGATCGGCGCGGTGCTGCATACCGTGAACATCCGTCTTTCGCCGGATCAGGTGCTCTACACCATGAACCACGCCGAGGACGACCTGGTGCTGGTGCATGATGATTTCCTGCCCATGATCGAGCAGATCCATGGCGAGCTGAACACCGTCAAGGGCTATATCCGGCTCTCTGACGACGCCGGGACCGGCACTGAATTGCCGGTGCTGGGGGAGTATGAAAGCCTGCTCTCCCAGGCGGCTTGCCATTACGATTTCCCGGACTTTGATGAAAACTCGGTGGCGACCCTGTTCTACACCACCGGCACCACCGGCGCGCCGAAAGGGGTGTATTTCACTCATCGCCAGTTGGTGCTGCATACCCTGAATGCCGTGGGCACGCTGGGCGCCTACCAAAGCTTTGCGCTGTTACGTTCCGACGACGTCTACATGCCCATCACCCCGATGTTCCACGTGCATGCCTGGGGCGTGCCCTATGTCGCGACCCTGATGGGCATCAAGCAGGTGTACCCCGGCCGTTACGAACCCAATAGCCTGGTGCGGTTGTTCCGCGAAGAGAAGGTCACCTTCTCCCATTGCGTGCCGACGATTCTGCAAATGATCCTTAACTGTGATGAAGCGAAGCAGACCTCTTTCGATGGCTGGAAAATGCTCCTGGGCGGCAGCGCCCTGACCCTGGGTATCGCCAGTCAGGCGTCCGCCCGGGGTATGCGCGTGCACAGCGGCTACGGCATGTCCGAGACCTGCCCGATGCTGTGCAGCACATACCTGCGCGGGTCGGAACTTGAGTTGTCCACACAAGCGCAATTGCCCCAACGCATCAAGACCGGCATGCCCATCGCGATGGTCGATCTGAAAATTGTCGATGCCGGCGGCAAAAGCGTTGCCCACGATGGCGAATCCCTTGGCGAGATCGTGGTGCGCGCACCCTGGCTGACCCAAGGCTATTTCAAGGAGCCGGAAAAGGGTGCCGAGCTGTGGCGCAACGGCTGGCTGCACACTGGCGACCTGGCCTCCATCGACGCTCGGGGCGGGGTGGAGATCAAGGACCGCATCAAGGATGTGATCAAGACGGGCGGGGAGTGGATCAGTTCCCTGGAGCTGGAGAACCTGATCAGCGAGCACGCGTTGGTCACCTCGGTCGCGGTGGTGGGCATTGCCGACGAGCAATGGGGCGAACGACCCATGGCGCTGGTGGTGTGCGAGCCCGGACAGTACGTCGATAAACAGATGCTCGAAGCGCACCTGCAACGGTTTGTCGAGCTTGGCCGGATTAACAAATGGGCGATCCCCAAGCAGTTCAAATTCGTCGCCGAGATTCCTAAAACCAGCGTCGGCAAGATCAACAAGAAGCTGATTCGGGAAAGCGAGTTGAGCTGACGGCGCCAGGCATGGCTGGCGGTTTCCACTCCTGTATCCGACCGAGAACACATCTATGGAAAGCCTGATTCATTATCGTTGCGAAGATTCCCTGGCCCTGATCGGCCTCCGAGGAGGTCCGGTCAATGCCCTTTCCCAGGCCCTGCGCGAGCACTGCTGGAAGCCTGCGAACGCGCCGCCGCGGACGCCAGGGTGAAAGCGATTATCCTCCATGGCGAGGGCGCGGTGTTCAGTGCCGGTGGCGACATCGGCGAGTTCGGCCAAGCCGCTTCGTCCGCCGGGCCGGGCCTGTCGAACCTGCTGGTGCGCTTGACCGAAATCGACAAGCCAATGATCGCCGCCATCGGCGGCCTGGCGTTGGGCGGTGGGCTGGAACTCGCCCTGGCCTGCGGCTACCGCGTGGCGGCAGCCGGCGTGCGCCTGGGCCTGCCGGAAATCAAGCTCGGCTTG
>NZ_MULM01000031.1:0-4951 GCF_002029345.1 Pseudomonas sp. VI4.1 | reverse complement strand
CGATAGCCGCCACCGCGTGCATTCCGGCTGATGGACTCAAGAACGCCACGTTTATGTAGGAGCGAGCTTGGCTCGCGAGTGGGCTCACGATGACGCGGACGTTTAATCGGTAACACGCGTTATCGTTAACGACCATCGCGAGCAAGCTTGCTCCTGCAGGGGCAGGGCCGCCTTGTCATCTCTGGAGTCGAGCATGAAGCGAGAGCAGGTACGCAAGTGCCATGCAGAGGGTCATATCTCTGCCACCCACGTGATTCAGAACCCGGCGAACCCGGGAGAATGGATCGTGTTTTTCAAGAAAAGCGCCGGGCGCAGTTATTTCCTGGTGGATGACAACGATGAAGTCGAATCCTTCGCGCCTCTCGACGACTTGATCGAGACCGTGCGCAGCCTGGGGATCAAGTTCGCCGAGATCCACATGTAGGGCAGGGTGCCTTACTTGCAGACCACCACCACGCTGCGGTTCTTGTAATTGCCGACATCCACGCCCAGGGTCTTGTCGCTTTCCTTGGTCGAAGGTGTGCCATCCGTCCCGACGATGTTGTAACCGGTGCCCGCGCAGGAGGCGTCAGCCTTTTCGTAGCAGGTACCCCAGGAATTGGCTTCCCCGGAGCAGTCGATCGTCAGGCCCTGTTGGCCATTGTGCAGGTAAGTCGTTTCCGACGTGGCGCAACCGGTCAGGGCCAGAAGCGCAATCAGTGGCAAAAATCTATTCATGTAGTGGGGTCGTCGTCGGGATGATGGGGCTAAGCCTGTGACAGCGCCGGTTGCAAAAGGTTATAGCGATTGGCCACTTCGCCGCGGGCAATCACAAAAAAGCCCTGCGTGAAGCAGGGCTGTGTGGACAGGGCGGATCAGCTCTTGTCCTTGCCACGGCGTTTAGGGGCTGCAGGCTGGTCTTGCAACACCGATGCCACTTCGATCGCCAACGCTTCGCTGGGGAACGGCCCGGCGATATTCTCGCCGCCGACGCTGTCGACCCACCACTGGCCGTCTTTCGCCTGGTTGATCAGGTACCCGTTGACGCTCTTTGCTTCCGACATCTATCTGCCTCGTTGGCTGGTTCAATCGCGCAATGATAGCGCCAAATGCAGCCAACAGGTGCTGATGGGCGTATGGTGGTGCGGTTGCCTGTCCGGTCGATGACCGTGCAAGTCTGCCAACCTTGGCTATTTATAGAGGGCGGCGGAAGATCTGCAGAGCGTTATGCGGAACTATCCGCGAGAATATTTCTCTATGATGGCATCGGTTAGCCAGTGCGGGGCATTGTAAGGTGCGCGTCGCCTGACTTAGACTGCGCCGAAACTCGAACACACAGCCCTTTCAAGGACTTATATGATCAAGAAATGCTTGTTCCCAGCAGCCGGTTACGGCACTCGCTTCCTCCCAGCGACCAAGGCCATGCCCAAAGAAATGCTGCCGGTGGTGAACAAGCCACTGATCCAGTACGGCGTCGAAGAAGCACTGGACGCCGGGTTGACCGAAATCTCCATCGTCACCGGTCGCGGCAAGCGCGCCCTGGAAGACCACTTCGACATCAGCTACGAGCTGGAAAACCAGATCAAGGGCACCGACAAGGAAAAATACCTGGTCGGCATCCGCAAGCTGCTCGACAACTGCTCGTTCTCCTACACGCGCCAGACCGAAATGAAAGGCCTGGGCCACGCGATCCTGACCGGCCGCCCACTGATCGGCGACGAACCGTTCGCCGTGGTCCTGGCGGATGACTTGTGCGTCAACCTCGAAGGCGACGGCGTACTGACCCAGATGGTCAAGCTGTACAAGCAGTTCCGCTGCTCGATCGTCGCCATCCAGGAAGTCGATCCGCAGGAAACCCACAAATACGGCGTGATCGCCGGCGAAATGATCCGCGACGACATCTACCGCGTGCACAGCATGGTCGAGAAGCCAAAGCCGGAAGACGCGCCGTCGAACCTGGCGATCATCGGTCGCTACATCCTGACCCCGGACATCTTCGACCTGCTCGAACAGACCGAGCCAGGCAAGGGCGGCGAAATCCAGATCACCGACGCCCTGATGAAGCAGGCGCAAAACGGTTGCGTGATGGCCTACAAGTTCAAGGGCAAGCGTTTCGACTGCGGTGGCGCCGAAGGCTACATCGACGCGACCAACTTCTGCTTCGAGAACTTCTACAAGACTGGCAAGGCTTACTGATAGCCTGAGCTGCTTGTAATGAAAAGCCACCTTCGGGTGGCTTTTTCTTTTTCCGGCCCCATATCCTGTGCAGCGCTTGCCCAACGGATGGCTGCAGGTATGCTGGTAGCCTGCCGAGGAGAAAGAAATGGCCTACGATTTTGACCTTTATGTGATTGGCGCCGGTTCCGGCGGTGTGCGGGCTGCGCGGTTTGCGGCGGGTTTTGGTGCGAAGGTGGCCGTGGCCGAGAGCCGCTACCTGGGTGGTACGTGCGTGAACGTCGGCTGCGTGCCGAAGAAACTGCTGGTCTACGGCGCGCACTTCGCCGAAGACTTCGAGCAGTCTTCCGGTTTTGGCTGGACCCTGGGCGAGGCGAAGTTCGATTGGGCAACGCTGATCGCCAACAAGGATCGCGAGATCAATCGCCTGAATGGCATCTATCGCAACTTGCTGGTCAATAGCGGTGTGACCTTGCATGAAGGTCACGCCAAGATCGTTGACCCGAATACGGTCGAGTTCAGCGGCGAGCGTTTCACCGCCAAGAACATTCTGATTGCTACCGGCGGCTGGCCGCAGATTCCAGAGATTCCGGGGCACGAACACGCGATCAGTTCCAACCAGGCGTTCTTCCTCAAAGAACTGCCCAAGCGGGTGCTGGTGGTGGGTGGCGGTTATATTGCCGTCGAGTTCGCCGGGATCTTCCACGGCCTGGGCGCCGACACTACCTTGCTCTATCGCGGTGAGTTGTTCCTGCGTGGCTTCGACGGTGCGGTGCGCAAACACCTGCAGGAAGAGCTGACCAAGCGTGGCATGGATCTGCAATTCAATGCCGACGTCGAGCGCATCGACAAGCAGGCTGATGGCAGCCTGAAAGTCACCCTCAAGGACGGTCGCGAGCTGGCAGCCGATTGCGTGTTCTACGCCACCGGGCGGCGGCCGATGCTGGACAACCTGGGGCTGGAAAACACCGGGGTCAAGCTCGACAAGAAGGGCTTCGTCGAGGTCGACGAGCAGTATCAGACTGCCGAGCCGTCGATCCTGGCGCTGGGCGATGTCATCGGACGGGTGCAGCTGACGCCGGTCGCGCTGGCCGAAGGCATGGCGGTGGCGCGGCGTTTGTTCAAGCCTGAGCAGTATCGCCCGGTGGATTACAAGATGATCCCGACGGCGGTGTTCAGCCTGCCGAACATCGGTACCGTCGGTTTGACCGAGGAGGAGGCCCGGGAAGCCGGGCACGAGGTGCTGATTTTTGAAAGCCGTTTCCGGCCGATGAAGCTGACCCTGACCGAATGCCAGGAGCGCACGCTGATGAAGCTGGTGGTGGACGGCAAGACCGACAAGGTGCTGGGTTGCCACATGGTCGGCCCCGATGCCGGTGAAATCGTCCAGGGCCTGGCGATTGCCTTGAAGGCCGGCGCCACCAAGCGTGACTTCGACGAAACCATCGGCGTGCACCCCACTGCCGCCGAAGAGTTCGTCACCATGCGGTCGCCGGTCGCCGGTTAATCGTCCTTCTGCCGATCTGCTGCGTCTGGGGCTGTCGCAACGACGGCCGCCAGGCGCAGTTGCTCCAGGTGCGACTGGGTCTGGGTCAATTCCGCTTCCAGGGATTTATGGGCCTGGGCGTGTTCCTCGACACTCTGCTTGAGTGACTGACTTTCCAGCAGGGCCGTACGCAAGCGTTCCTGGAGGAGGGACGCTCGCTGTCGATGCGATTGACCTGTTCCAGCAACTGGTCCTGGCGATGGTGGGTTTGCTTGAGCTGTTCCTGCAGCAGGCTCAGCTCGCGCAGCGTTCCGCGGTTCTCGGTCAGCAGGCGCTCATTGTCGCGGTGCAACTGGGTGATTTCATCCTGGCGTACCAGTGCGCTTTGCTGGGCCTGGCGCAATTCCATCTGAATCTGCTGCACCTGGCCTTCATGGCGACTTTGTTCCTGCTCGCGCTGCTCTTTGACGGCGGTGCGGTAGTGCTCCAGGGCGTCGCGGGTGTGCAGGTGTTTCTCTTCGAGGGAGCGGATCTGCTCGTCCTTGTCTTGCAAGCGTAATTCGAAATCGGTCAATGCCTGGTTCAGCCCGGCGTTGCGGGTTTGCTCGGTCTGCAACAGGGCGCGGGTGTTTTCCAGTGCGTCGGATTCCTGGGCGTAGGCCAGGCTTTGGATTTCGTATTGCTGCTGCAACAGCGTGTTGGCTTGCCGGGCTTCGGTTAGCTGAGTTTCAAGCGCTGTGCGCTGTTGCTCGTACTGCGCGCGCGCCTGATCGATCGGTTCCTGCGCCTGCTCCCTGAGGCGCTGCGCCAAGTGCGAGACCAGCCCTGCCAGCTCGTCGTCGAGGGGCTCGGAAGAAGACTCGGCCGGTTCAGCGCCGTCATCCAGTTCTTTCAGATACCGGTGAATGGTGGTTTTCGAGCCGGTATTGCCCATTTCGATCCGTACCGCGTCGATGCTTGGGTTTTCGCCGCGGGCGAGGATTGCCAAACGGGCCGTTTGAACCACTGCTTTGTTGATGCCGCCACGGGCCATGTGCTCTCCTACGATTTCGTAATGTGGTACGTACCACTAAATACACATTGTACCACGCCATCTTGAAAGTTATATATGCCGTGTTTGATGACCACGGGATATACTGGTATTACCCCGTGTGAGAGCGTTTCTGAAGCGTTCGTCGCCTAGTGGTCGGTACGCAAACCCCCTGTAGGAGCTGGCTTGCCAGCGAAAGCGGTGTGTTCAGTCGACCTATTTTTAACTGAACGGACGCCTTCGCTGGCAACAGCTCTACAGGGGGGCGGTGTCAATTTCGG
>NZ_MULM01000032.1:0-4952 GCF_002029345.1 Pseudomonas sp. VI4.1 | reverse complement strand
GGAGCTGGCTTGCCAGCGAAGAGGCCATCACATTCAACATCTATGTTGACTGTTACGCCGCCTTCGCTGGCAAGCCAGCTCCTACAGGGGTTGTATTGGATCAGCGGACGCTGCTGGTGAAGCTGCTGGCGCCCGGCAATTCCAGCACCAGGTCGTCACCGACATTCAACGGACCAACGCCCACCGGCGTGCCTGTGAGGATCACGTCACCGGCCTGCAACGAGAAGCAGCCAGCCATGTACTGGATCATCGGCACGATCGGGTTGAGCATGTCTTTGCTGTTGCCATCCTGGCGCACTTCGCCATTGATGGTCAGGCGAATGCCAATGTCGGCCAGGTCGGCAAAGGTGCTGCCGGACACGAACGGTGCAATCACCGCCGCCCCGTCGAACGACTTGGCGATTTCCCAGGGCAGGCCCTTGGCTTTCAGTTCGGCTTGCTTGTCGCGCAGGGTCAAGTCCAGGGCCGGGGCGAAACCGGAAATCGCGTCGAGCACTTCTTCACGGCTCGGCCTGGTCGACAGAGGCTTGCCGATCAACACCGCGATTTCCGCTTCGTAATGCACCGAACCGCGCTCGGTCGGAATGCTGAAACTGCCCTCCAGCGGCACCACGCAACTGCCCGGCTTGATGAACAGCAGCGGTTCCGTAGGCACCGGATTGTCCAGTTCTTTAGCGTGTTCGGCGTAGTTGCGGCCGATGCACACCACCTTCCCCAAGGGGAAGTGAATACGCGTACCGTCGACATACTGGTGCTGATAGCTCATTACCGACTCCTGTTTCGTAGCGCTTAAATTCAACAGTCAAACAGCGAAGATTTTGCCCGGGTTCATGATGCCGTTCGGGTCGAACACCGCTTTGACGGCTTTCATGTACTCGATCTCGACCGGGGAACGGCTGTAGGTCAAGTAATCACGCTTGGTCATGCCCACGCCGTGCTCGGCGGAAATCGAGCCGTTGTACTTCTCGACGGTTTCGAACACCCACTTGTTGACGGTCGCGCACTTGGCGAAGAACTCGTCCTTGCTCAGGTTTTCCGGCTTGAGGATGTTCAAGTGCAAGTTGCCGTCGCCGATGTGGCCGAACCAGACGATTTCGAAGTCCGGATAGTGTTCGCCGACGATCGCGTCGATTTCCTTCAGAAATGCCGGGACTTTCGACACAGTCACCGAAATGTCGTTCTTGTACGGCGTCCAGTGGGAAATGGTCTCGGAGATGTATTCCCGCAGCTTCCACAGGTTCTGCAACTGAGTTTCGCTCTGGCTCATCACGCCGTCCAGGACCCAGCCTTGCTCGACGCAGTGCTCGAAAGTTTCCAACCCGTGGTTGGCCACTTCTTCGGTGGTCGCTTCGAATTCCAGCAGCGCGTAGAACGGGCAATCGGTTTCGAACGGCGCTGGCACGTCGCCACGGGCCATGACCTTGGCCAGGGCTTTGTCGGAGAAGAATTCGAAGGCGGTCAGGTCGAGTTTGCTCTGGAACGCGTGCAGTACCGGCATGATCGAGTCGAAATCGGCGGTGCCAAGGACCATGGCGGTGAGGTTTTTCGGCGCCCGGTCGAGGCGCATGGTCGCTTCGACGACAAACCCGAGGGTGCCTTCGGCGCCGATGAACAGCTGACGCAGGTCGTAGCCGGTGGCGTTCTTGATCAGGTCGCGGTTCAGCTCCAGCAGATCGCCCTTGCCGGTGACGACCTTCATGCCGGCCACCCAGTTGCGGGTCATGCCGTAGCGAATGACCTTGATCCCGCCGGCATTGGTGCCGATATTGCCGCCAATCTGACTGGACCCTGCCGAAGCGAAGTCCACCGGGTAGTACAGGCCTTTTTCTTCAGCCACGTTCTGCAAATGTTCGGTGACCACGCCTGGCTGGCAGACTGCAGTGCGGTCGGTCAGGTTCACGTCGAGAATCTGGTTCATATAGTCGAAAGACACGACCACTTCGCCATTGGCCGCCACGGCAGCGGCAGACAGGCCGGTGCGCCCGCCGGACGGTACCAGCGCCACCTTGCGCTCGTTGGCCCAACGCACAATGGCCTGGACCTGCTCGGTGGTCTTGGGAAACACGATGGCCGTCGGGGCCGGGGCGAAATGCTTGGTCCAGTCCTTGCCGTAAGCATTCAGGGAGTCGGCATCGGTCAGCACCTTGCCAGGCTCAACCAGGGTCTTCAGCTCATCAATCAGGGCAGGATTGGTCATCGACAGAACTCTCGAACAATTCATGGTCATCCTGAGAACGCTTCACGTCGCAGGAATGGGTGTTTAGCGGGGCGCTTATGCTAGCATACCGACCCCGCAGGAGAGTGCCCAATGGCTGTTCTGCGGCGACGGCTTTCTTGCCGCTCGGGTCAGCGTCTGCTGGCTACTTCCCTGCCAATTTTCTCCGGGATACAGGTTTACGCAGATGAGCAAGACTTCTCTCGATAAGAGCAAGATCAAGTTCCTTCTTCTCGAAGGCGTCCACCAATCGGCTGTCGACGTTCTCAAGTCGGCTGGCTACACCAGCATCGAGTACCTCACCGGTTCTCTGCCGGAAGCCCAGCTCAAGGAAAAGATCGCTGATGCGCACTTCATCGGCATTCGCTCGCGCACGCAACTGACCGAAGAGATCTTCGATCACGCGAAGAAACTGGTGGCTGTCGGTTGTTTCTGCATCGGCACCAACCAGGTTGACCTGAACGCGGCTCGCGAACGCGGGATCGCGGTGTTCAACGCGCCGTACTCCAACACGCGTTCCGTTGCCGAGCTGGTGCTGGCCGAAGCGATCCTGTTGCTGCGCGGTATCCCTGAGAAGAACGCTTCCTGCCACCGCGGCGGCTGGATCAAGAGCGCAGCCAACTCCTTCGAAATCCGCGGCAAGAAGCTGGGCATCGTCGGTTACGGCTCGATCGGTACCCAACTGTCGGTCCTGGCGGAAGGCCTGGGGATGCAGGTGTATTTCTACGACACCGTGACCAAGCTGCCACTGGGCAACGCCACTCAAGTGGCGAGCCTGACCGAACTGCTGGGCATGTCCGACATCGTCACCCTGCACGTTCCGGAAACCGCTGCGACCCAGTGGATGATCGGCGAGAAGGAAATCCGCGCCATCAAGAAAGGCGGGATCCTGATCAACGCGGCTCGCGGCACCGTGGTCGAGCTGGACGCCCTGGCGGACGCGATCAAGGACAAGCACCTGATCGGCGCAGCCATCGACGTGTTCCCGGTGGAGCCACGCTCCAACGAAGAAGAGTTCGAAAGCCCGCTGCGCGGCCTGGACAATGTGATCCTGACCCCGCACATCGGCGGTTCCACTGCTGAAGCGCAAGCCAACATCGGCCTGGAAGTGGCAGAAAAACTGGTCAAGTACAGCGACAACGGTACCTCGGTATCGTCGGTGAACTTCCCGGAAGTGGCCCTGCCGGCTCACCCTGGCAAGCACCGCCTGCTGCACATCCACGAAAACATTCCGGGTGTGATGAGCGAGATCAACAAGGTCTTCGCCGAAAACGGCATCAACATTTCCGGTCAGTTCCTGCAGACCAACGAGAAAGTCGGCTACGTCGTGATCGACGTCGATGCCGACTACTCGGAAATGGCGCAAGAGAAGCTGCAGCACATCAATGGCACCATTCGTTGCCGTGTGTTGTTCTGATAGTGACTTGAGTGACAAAAAAAGGAGCCCCTCGGGGCTCCTTTTTCATGTTCGCGGTTCTTTATTCCGAGCAGTTACTTCACGTTGACGGTGATCTTCTCCGACACGACTGGCGGATCGAAGGCCATATGGTTCATGTCGCCCAACTCTAGCTGCAAGGTATGCTTGCCTGGCGTCAGCGTCACCTCGGTTTCTGTCTGCGCCTTGCCGAAATGAACGTGATTGGCATCTACCGGGATGACCGCCCCTGCGGCAACCACTTCCTTCGCATCAATTAGCAGATGGTGGTGGCCGGTGTTCTTGGTGGTATCGCCTGCTGGCGCCAATGCAACGTTCTCGACAGCGAATTTGATTTTGAACGTTTGCGGGACAGTCCCGCCATCTTTAGGAGTAACGATGGACACTTCGGCACCTTTCGGTGCTGGCGTAGCCGCACTGGCCAGCACCGAAACGCCCATCAACAGGCCGGCCAATGCTGCTCGTGACGTAAAGGTTTTCATTCTCTTCTCCAGTTTTTCCATAAAATGGGTGCGGCCATGACAACTTCACGGCCATTCGTTGTCGAAGGCTCTCGACAACCATAGCAAAGCGAGCCCGACCCAGAGCATCGCGATAATGAATTCAAAGGAGTGACCATGCGTTTTTTGCCTGGCCTGATCTGCCTGCTACCCCTTTTGAGCCCCTTGGCTCATGCCGAACTGATTGACGATGTAAACGACCGTGGCGAATTGCGCATTGCCCTTGAGGCTAATACACCACCCTTCAATTTCAAGGACGATGGCAAACTGACGGGCTTCGAAGTCGAATTGGGTCAGTTGTTGGCCCAGGAACTGGATGTGCGGTCCGACTTCGTCATTACCGATTCCGGCGACCTGCTGGCCGGTGTCGAAAGCGGCAAGTACGACGTCGCCATCAACCACATAGCAATGACCCCGGATCTCAAGGATCGTTTCGACTTCAGTGCACCTTACATTCGCACGGATGCGCAATTGATCGCGCAGAAAGACGAGCAACCGCGTTCAATTCTGTTGGTGCAGTCGCTGACGGGAGAAAAGCCGAAAGCGGCCCCGGCGGTGGACCTGGCGATTCCATTTCAGAAGGGTAACCCGGCGTTTCACGCCAGCCTGGAGAATGCGCTGCAGCGGATCAAGGCGGATGGGCGATTAGAGGCGTTGGAGCAGAAGTGGTTCGGGGCGGATACGAGCGTGGCGCCCAAACCCTGAAGCCGCTGACGGGCCCCTGTAGGAGCTGGCTTGCCAGCGAAGGCGGCGTAACAGTCAACATAGATGTTGGATGTGATCGCCTTCGCTGGCAAGCCAG
>NZ_MULM01000033.1:0-5455 GCF_002029345.1 Pseudomonas sp. VI4.1 | reverse complement strand
GAGGCTTGGCAAAAACCCAAGCCCTGGTCATCCTCGCCCGCAAGCTGTGCCGGGTGGCATTCGCACTCATGAAAAACCAAAGCGAATACCAGCCGAATTTAAGGTTGCAGGGTTCCCCTGCAACATAGAATCTCCCACAGTGAATTGGTGGTGTTCACATATTTTGTGTTCACCACGAATCATGGTGGGAGCGGGCTTGCTCGCGAAAGGGACAACTCGGTCTTGAGACTAAACCCAAATGGCATCCCACAACGGATAGTCGCCAAGCTTCTCAACCAGCCTCGCCCGCAATGGATTGGCGACAACATACCGGGCCAGCTTCACCAAATCCTCCTCTCGCCGCAAAGCATGATCATGAAAACTCTGCTGCCAAAGACTACCTGCCCTGCCAGTCGCAGCATTGATTGATCGGGTACTCAACGATTTAGTTGAGCACATCAATTGGCCCAATGACCCTTTTTGCAACTGGATCAACCAGTGAAAATGATCGGGCATGATCACAAAGGCCAAGGAGTCGGCAAACCCTTGATCATGAGCTTGTTTGAATTGGTGTACGACTTTCCTGCCCAAGGTGTAATCCCTGAAGATAGGCTCCCGCTTGAGGGTATTGGCTGTCAGAAGGTAGATGCGGTTTTGCTCGGCATAGCGGCCGATACGCAGGCGGTGTGATGATGAAAGTTCAGGCATTCCCTTGCCTCTCTCATGGATGAATTCATGAGAAGGCTAGCTCAGTAAACTGAAAGCTGAGGGACAGACTTTTGGCCGGATGTGTCTGGGAGATTGCCTTCGCGAGCAAGCCCGCTCCCACAGGGGATTGGTGGTGTTCACATATTTTGTGTTCACCACGAACCAGTGTGGGAGCGGCGGTGCGACGATTCGACTTGCTCGCGAAAGCGCTAGATCAAACTACAAAAGATGTCAGGCACTCACCCCCGCATCCGCCCGCAACCCCAGCGCCTCGATCACACTGATCGCACACTGCTCATCAACATCCGACAGATCCCCGCTGATCCCCACCGCCCCCAGCACATTCCCGTCCTGATCCCGAATCAGCACCCCGCCCGGCGCCGGCACGACACTGCCCTGCCCCAAGCTGTTCAAGGCCGCGATAAATGCCGGGCGTTGTTGGGCATCCAGCGCCAGCAGGCGTGAGCCCTTGCCCAGCGCAATGGCGCCCCAGGCTTTGCCGATGGCGATCTGCGGGCGCAGCAGGCTGGCGCCGTCCTCGCGCTGCAGGGAGACCAGGTGCCCGCCGGCATCCAGCACGGCGATGGTCAATGGGGCCGCGGCGATTGCACGCCCCGCGGCGATGGCCTGGCTGGTCAGGTTGACTGCGACTTTCAAGGTTAAAGCGCTCATGGTGCTGTCCTCATTTTGTTATAGGGAAAGCCGTTGGACTGCTTTTGTGCAGAAGTCCGCTGCCACAAATAGAACACAATGAGTTATTTTTTTGTATACAATAATTCACGAAAATCGCCACATGCGACGAAAAGCCACAGCAGATCAGGCTTCCGACAAATGGAACAGACGCTTGATAAAATGGATTGACCTGCGTCGCCCACCGTGAATACACTCTGCACAAAGCCACTTGTATACAATTATAAAACGTAAGAGGCACAAAACCATGAGCAAAATGAGAGCAATCGAAGCCGCCGTTCTGGTGATGCGCCGTGAAGGGGTTGATACCGCTTTTGGCATCCCCGGCGCCGCAATCAACCCGCTGTACTCCGCCTTGCAGAAGGTCGGTGGCATCGATCACGTCCTCGCTCGCCACGTTGAAGGCGCCTCGCACATGGCCGAGGGCTTCACCCGCACCAAGGCCGGCAACATCGGCGTGTGCATCGGTACTTCCGGCCCTGCCGGGACCGACATGGTCACCGGGCTCTACAGCGCCTCGGCCGACTCGATCCCGATCCTGTGCATCACCGGGCAAGCACCCCGCGCCCGTATGCACAAGGAAGACTTCCAGGCGGTCGACATCACCGCCATCGTCAAGCCAGTGACCAAGTGGGCAACCACCGTCATGGAACCGGGCCAGGTGCCCTATGCGTTCCAGAAAGCCTTCTACGAAATGCGCTCCGGCCGTCCAGGTCCAGTCCTGATCGACCTGCCGTTCGACGTGCAGATGGCTGAAATCGAATTCGACATCGACGCCTACGAACCGCTGCCGCTGGCCAAGCCCGCCGCCAACCGCGTGCAGATCGAGAAGGCCCTGGCCATGCTCGATCAGGCCGAGCGCCCGTTGCTGGTCGCCGGTGGCGGCATCATCAATGCCGACGCCAGCGAGTTGCTGGTGGAGTTCGCCGAGCTGACCGGTATCCCGGTCATTCCTACCCTGATGGGCTGGGGCACGATCCCGGACGATCACCCGCTGATGGTCGGCATGGTCGGCCTGCAAACCTCGCACCGCTACGGCAACGCGACGATGCTCAAATCCGACCTGGTATTGGGCGTCGGCAACCGCTGGGCCAACCGTCACACCGGTTCGATCGACGTGTACACCGAAGGCCGCAAGTTCATCCACGTCGACATCGAGCCGACGCAAATCGGCCGCGTGTTCAACCCGGACCTGGGCATCGTGTCCGACGCCGCGGCCGCGTTGACCCTATTCATCGAAGTCGCTCGTGAATGGCAAGCCGCCGGCAAGCTGAAAAACCGCAGCGCCTGGCTGCAGGATTGCCAGCAGCGCAAGGCCACCCTCCAGCGCAAGACTCACTTCGACAACGTGCCGGTCAAGCCGCAGCGCGTCTATGAAGAGATGAACCAGGTGTTCGGCAAAGACACCTGCTACGTCAGCACCATCGGTCTGTCGCAGATTGCCGGCGCGCAGTTCCTGCACGTCTACAAGCCGCGCCACTGGATCAATTGCGGTCAGGCAGGCCCTCTGGGCTGGACCATTCCGGCGGCGCTGGGCGTGGTCAAGGCCGACCCGACCCGCAAGGTCGTGGCCCTGTCGGGCGACTACGACTTCCAGTTCATGATCGAAGAACTGGCGGTGGGCGCGCAGTTCAAGCTGCCGTACATCCACGTGGTGGTCAACAATTCGTACCTGGGACTGATCCGTCAGGCCCAGCGCGGTTTCGACATGGATTACTGCGTGCAGTTGTCCTTCGATAACCTGAACGCTCCGGAACTCAACGGTTACGGAGTCGACCACGTCGCGGTGGCCGAAGGCCTCGGCTGCAAGGCGCTGCGAGTGTTCGAACCGGCCCAGATCCAGCCTGCCCTGCGCAGGGCCCAGGAACTGATCGAAGAGTTCAAGGTACCGGTGATCGTCGAGATTATTCTGGAGCGCGTGACCAACATTTCCATGGGCACCGAGATCAACGCCGTCAATGAATTCGAAGACCTGGCGCTGGTCGGCAACGATGCGCCAACGGCGATTTCGATGCTGGACTAACAGCTGATCACTCCCCTGTAGGAGCCGGCTTGCCGGCGAAAGCGGTATGTCAATCGACATGAATGTGTCTGACACCCCTTCGCCAGCAAGCGCTCCTACAAGGGGGGACCTCACACATTCAAGGGAAACCACCATGCCGCGTTTTGCAGCCAACCTGTCCATGCTGTTCACCGAACAGGATTTTCTTGCCCGTTTCGAGGCGGCCGCCAAGGCCGGCTTCAGTGGCGTCGAATACCTGTTTCCTTACGACTTCAGCTCCGCCGAGATCAAGGCCAGGCTCGACGCCAACGGCCTGACCCAGGTGCTGTTCAACCTGCCGGCCGGTGACTGGGCCAAGGGCGAGCGCGGTATCGCCTGCCTGCCGGACCGGGTCGAAGAGTTCCGCGCCGGGGTCAAGCTGGCGATCGCTTACGCCAAAGTGCTGGGCAATACCCAAGTCAACTGCCTGGCGGGTATCCGTCCACAAGGCGTCGACGATGCCACCGTGGAAAAAACCTTCGTCGCCAACCTCAAGTACGCGGCCGACACGCTGCAAGCGGCGGGCATCAAACTGGTGATGGAAGCGATCAACACCCGCGACATTCCCGGTTTCTACCTGAACAACACGGCGCAAGCCCTGTCGATTCGCGAGCAGGTCGGCAGCGCCAATCTGTACCTGCAATACGACATCTACCACATGCAAATCATGGAGGGCGACCTGGCCCGCACCATGGCCGCGCACCTGGGCGAGATCAACCACATCCAGTTGGCCGACAACCCGGGGCGCAACGAACCGGGCACCGGTGAAATCAACTACCGCTTCCTGTTCGAACACCTGGACCGCATCGGTTACCAGGGTTGGGTTGGCTGTGAATACAAGCCGCTGACCACCACTGAAGCGGGTCTGGGCTGGCTGAAAACCCATAACGCAATCTGACACAGATCCCTGTAGGAGCTGGCTTGCCAGCGAAGGCAATGTCACTGCCAATAAAGAGGCTGGATGTGATGGCCTCTTCGCCGGCAAGCCGGCTCCTACAAAAGCAGTGCTCCCCTATTTGCTTGAGCAAGAAAAAAACAAGAGGAATTTCTCATGGCTAAAATCGGATTTATCGGCACCGGCATCATGGGCCACCCAATGGCGTTGAACCTGCAGAAAGCCGGGCACAGCCTGTTCCTGTCGGCGCACCACGACGCCGCCCCGGCCGACCTGATCGCCGCTGGCGCGGTCGCCCTGGCCAACCCGAAAGAAGTCGCCCAGGAAGCCGAATTCATCATCATCATGGTGCCGGATACTCCACAGGTCGACGACGTGCTGTTCCGCGCCGACGGCGTTGCGGCCGGTGTCGGCAAAGGCAAGGTGGTGATCGACATGAGCTCGATCTCGCCGACTGCCACCAAGGCGTTCGCGGCCAAAATCAACGAAAAAGGCGCGCAGTACCTCGACGCGCCAGTGTCCGGCGGTGAAGTCGGCGCCAAGGCCGGGACCCTGAGCATCATGGTCGGCGGCGATGCCGATGCCTTCGAACGCGTGTTGCCGCTGTTCCAGGCCATGGGCAAGAACATCACCCTGGTCGGTGGCAACGGCGACGGTCAGACCGCGAAAGTGGCGAACCAGATCATCGTCGCGTTGAATATCCAGGCCGTGGCCGAAGCCCTGCTTTTCGCCTCGAAGAACGGTGCCGATCCAGCCAAGGTGCGTGAAGCCCTGATGGGCGGTTTCGCTTCGTCGAAGATCCTCGAAGTCCACGGCGAGCGCATGATCAAAGGCACCTTCGACCCGGGCTTCCGCATCAGCCTGCACCAGAAGGACCTCAACCTGGCCCTGGCCGGCGCGCGTGAACTGGGGATCAACCTGCCGAACACCGCCAACACCCAACAAGTGTTCAGCACCTGCGCGGCCATCGGTGGCAGCAACTGGGACCACTCGGCGCTGATCAAGGGCCTGGAACACATGGCGAATTTCTCTATTCGCGATAAATAAGCGAGCCCTGCACAAAACCCCTGTGGGAGCGGGCTTGCTCGCGAAGACGGCTTCACATTCAACAAAAATGTTGACTGACACACCGCTTTCGCGAG
>NZ_MULM01000034.1:0-5567 GCF_002029345.1 Pseudomonas sp. VI4.1 | reverse complement strand
CGCTGGCACGACCCACGGCCTCGTGGTCGCAATGACCGTCTTCACGCCAGGTGGTGAACACCACATCGTTGGCGCACAGGTGGCGTTCGATGAACTCGCTCAACTCGGTTTCCCGCGCCGCTACCCGACTGTCGGCGAACCCGCCGCGCAACCATTTCAGACTGTGCAGCGGCAGGCCGAGGCGGCGCAGGGCTTCGGCGGACTCCTGCGGGCGGACCGCGCTCAGCCGTTCCACCGGCCAGCGCCGGGACCCCGGGTGGCTGGCGCTGCCATCGGTGACCGAGATCAACTGCAGTGCACGGTTCGCCGCGGCGAGCAGTTGCAGGAAGCCGCCGCAACCCAGCACTTCATCGTCTGGATGGGGTGCGATAATGACGGCCCGGGACCCTTGCGGCACCAGCGTCAGGATGTCGATCACCGGTAGCTGCGCCAGCTGGCTGGACGTTTGCCACAGGTGCAGCGGCGTACCCTGGCCGACGATTGGATTGGTTTTCATAGGCTCCATGTTCCGTTGATGACCTGTCGACCCAGCGCGGCAAGGTCTCGTTCGGCGTGGCTTTGCCGCAGGAACACCGGCAGGTCGGCGATCAGCCGGGCGAATTGTCGATCCTTGCAATAGGGACCTGCGCCCAGGGCGTGGCCGACATGAAGGATGACCTGCTCGGCGCTATGTTCGACCACAGCGCGCACGCGACGGGCCAGCAGCTCGGCGTTGTCCAGTGGTGCGACATCGATGCTCCGGGCACTGCTGCGCAGCACGTCGGCAGCGGCCTGTAATGCGCTGTCGACGGCGCCGAGGTGGGCGAGGGCATGGGGTTCTTCGCGGTGGGCGCAGTGACTGCGCAGACGTTCGGCAATGCTTTGGGCGGCGCCGTACCAACAGGCGGCAATGCCGATCCCGCCTTGCCAGAAGCCGGGACGTTGCAGATAGTCGCCGGGATCGCCGATGACATGCGCCCGGGCGCCGTCGAACAGCACGTCCACGCTGCCGGTCGCGCCCATGCCGACGGCGTGCCAGCCTTGATCGGTGATGCTCACACCGGGTTGATCCAGCGCCACCGCCACCAGTTGCTGGCGATCCTGCTCGTCCCAGGCCGTCAGCAAACCGTGGCTCAACACCGCCGCCCCCGAACACCAGGCCTTGCGTCCGTTCAGTGCAACCGCTCGGCCGTGCGAGCTGACGTGTACCCGCGCCTGGGGCGGTTCGGCGGCCCACATGCCCCACGTACCGCCCGGTGCTGGCGACCCCCCGAGTTGCTGGATGATCGCCAGCGCATCAGTATGGCCCTCGTACAACTTGCACAACCCCAGGTCATGCCCGCCGACCTCGGCCAGCGCCTGGAAACGCTCCAGGGTCCGGCCACTGCCGGGCAGCGGCAGCTGATCGAGACCCGCCTCCACCAGCGCCCGCAGGCACCGGCCTAGCGCTTGAGTGTCAGCGTAGTCCGGTGACTGGCGATGCAGAAACCCCTGGAGGTCCATTTCACTCGTCTTCCTCACGCTGCAATTCGAACAGCAGCAGCGATCGCCCGGTGACCGAGTACTCGTGACCGAACTCGAAGCGTTCCTGACCGCGAATGGAAGGTTGGTTGGTGTCGATCATGCAGGTCCAGTAACTGCCATCGGGCACTTCCGGGAGCAGGAAATTGACCACGTCATGATGGGCGTTGACCACCAGCAGCAGGGTTGCATCGCCACCCTTGCGGCGAATCCCGGTTTCCTGCGCGCGGCCGTCGAGCAGCATGCCCAGGCAGCGGCCATGGGCTTCTTCCCACTGTTCGATGGTCATCTCGCTGCCATCCGGCGCCAGCCAGGTGACGTCCTTGACCCCGATGTCTTCGTTGTAATTGCCCACCAGGAAGCGCCCGCGACGCAGGATCGGGTAGGCCAGGCGCAGCTTGATCAGGCGTTTGACGAACTTGAGCAGGGCCTTGCCGTCTTCGCTCAGGTCCCAGTTGACCCAACCGATCTCGCTGTCCTGGCAATAGGCATTGTTGTTGCCTTCCTGGGTGCGGGCGAATTCGTCGCCGGCCACCAGCATCGGCGTGCCCTGGGACAGCAGCAACGTGGCGAAGAAGTTGCGCATCTGGCGCTGACGCAGTTCATTGATCTCGGGATCGTCGGTCGGACCTTCGACGCCGTGGTTCCAGGACAGGTTGTTGTTGCTGCCGTCCTGGTTGTCCTCGTCGTTGGCTTCGTTGTGCTTGTCGTTGTACGAGACCAGGTCGTTGAGGGTGAAACCGTCGTGGGCGGTGATGAAGTTCAACGAAGCGTATGGCCGCCGGCCCCGCTGGTTGAACATTTCGCCGGAAGCGGTCATGCGGCTGGCGAAGTCCGCGAGTTGGCCGTCATCGCCTTTCCAGAACGCGCGCACGGTGTCGCGGAACTTGTCGTTCCACTCGACCCAACCCGGCGGAAAACCACCGACCTGATAACCGCCCGGGCCGCAATCCCACGGCTCGGCAATCATTTTTACCTGACGCAGCACAGGGTCTTGGCGACAGGCGACCAGGAAGCTGTGACGTTCGTCGAAGCCCTCATGGTAACGGCCGAGAATGGTCGCCAGGTCGAAACGGAAACCGTCCACGTGCATTTCCGTGGCCCAGTAACGCAGGGAGTCGGTGACCATCTGCAGCACACAGGGGTGACTCAGGTCCAGGGTGTTGCCGGTGCCGGAATCGTTGATGTAGTAGCGCTTGTCGTCGGGCATCAAGCGGTAGTAAGAGGCGTTGTCGATGCCGCGCATGGACAGGGTCGGGCCCTGTTCATTGCCCTCGGCGGTGTGGTTGTAGACCACGTCGAGGATCACTTCGAGATTGGCTTCGTGCAGGTGCGCGACCATCTCCTTGAATTCGGCGATCTTGCCGCTGGCCAGGTAACGCGGGTCGGGGGCGAAAAACGCGATGCTGTTGTAGCCCCAGTAATTGGTCATGCCTTTGTGCAGCAGGTGCTGGTCATTGACGAAGGCATGGATCGGCAGCAGCTCCACGGTCGACACGCCGAGCTTGCGGATGTGTTCGAGCACGTCATCGACCATCAACCCGGCGAAGGTGCCACGCTGGCTCTCGGGGACGGAGGGGTGACGCATGCTGATGCCTCGCACGTGCGTCTCATAAATGATCGTCTTGTCCCACGGCACGCTGACACGATGGTCGTGCCCCCAGGTGTGGGCCGGGTCGATCACCTTGCATTTGGGCACGAAGGGCGCGCTGTCACGCTCATCGAAGCTGAGGTCGGCATCGGGGTGGCCGATGGTATAGCCGAACAAGGCTTCGGACCATTTCAACTCGCCGACCAGCTGTTTGGCATAGGGGTCGATCAGCAATTTGTTGTGGTTGAAGCGATGACCGTTGGCCGGGTCATAGGCGCCGTAGACACGGTAGCCGTAGATCAGCCCCGGATGCGCGTCGGGCAGGTAGCCGTGGTAGATCTCGTCGGTGTATTCCGGCAACTCGATGCGTTCCAGCTCGACTTCGCCGGCATCATCGAAGATGCACAGCTCAACCTTGGTGGCGTTGGCGGAAAACAAGGCGAAATTGACCCCCAGGCCATCCCAGGTCGCGCCCAGCGGGAAGGGCAAACCTTCACGGATTCGCGATGGCGTCTCGACGTGCGGTTCTGGCGCGGATTTCTTTGGACTGCTCATACATGCTCCTGCAAAGGGGGGACAATTCTTGGCTCAGGCGTTTTTCGAGGGCGAGCGAGCCCTCGGTGGCGAGGGGGCTCGCCACGCATTCAATCATTCAGGACCAGTAAGGAGCGTTAGACCGCGGGCGGTTTACGCGCGGTTCGAGGCTTCTTCACGGCGGCTTTTTCGCCAGGCGGGACCACCGATGCCGCCGCGGCCGGCTTGGCCTTGGCCTTGGTTTTCGGTTCGGCGCCCTTGCCGTCGAGCGACTTGTCATTGATCAGCTTGCCGTCGGGCTTTTTCGGCGCGGTCTTGGTCGCGGCCACTTTACTGCCGGCCCCTTTTGACGACTTGTTCGGGGACAGGGCTTCAGCTTCTGCCAGTTTGCGGGCCATTTCCCAGTGACGGGCTTCCTGGCCTTCGGGCTTGCCTTCAGATTCCCAGATCTGATAGGCGAACTCGCGGATGCGTTTATCTTCGGTACTCATCGCTATGCTCCTGAACTGCACTCAAGTGTCGGTAGTTTGGATAAAGAGATTGACCGGGAAGTCCCCCAGCGCAGCGCTGATCATCAGCTCCCCTTGGGTTGTGACTGCGGTGGCTGAAAAAAGTCCCTTCAAATGTATGTCAGAGGAGGCGAACGGTAATTTGACCCGGGTATCGCCCCACAGCCGCGCATCGATCCGCGGTTCGGCGGTGTTTTTCAGCAGTTCGGCGCAGCGTATCGGCACAATCACGATCGCCCGTTTTCCTTCCCCGGAGCGGGCAAACGCCAGCACCCGGTGCGCCTGGCTGCCGACCACTTCCAGGGCTTGATATGCCCCGCGCCGAAACAGCTCGGCGTGCTCGGCCCGCAAGTTCAACGCCTGGGCGATCAGGCTTTGCTTGATGCGCCCGTCACGCCAGGTGGTCAGCAGCTCGGGTAAACCCGGTTCTGCGTGCAAGGCCTGTTGCCGATCAGCGTAATCCACCGGCCGCCGGTTATCCGGGTCCACCAGGGTGAAATCCCAGTACTCGTTGCCCTGATAAAGATCCGGTATGCCCGGCACGGTCATGCGCAGCAAGGTTTGCGCCAATCCGTTGAGGGCGCCGGGGACGGCGAGGGTATTGACCGCCTTGCCCAGTGCGGCGCGCAACAGTTCACCTTCAGGACTGAGCATCAGTCGTTGCAGGAATTGCTGCATCGCCTGTTCGTAAGCGTCGTTGGGTGCGCTCCAGCTGCTTTGCAACTTTGCTTCGCGCAAGGCTTTCTGTTGCCATTGCCAGAGGCGTTGAGTGTACGCCTCGATCGCGATTGGATCTTCGCTGCGCAGGTCGAGCGGCCAGCTGCCTAGGATCGCCTGATACAGAATCAACTCGTCGCCGGTCGATGGCATCTGGTCGTCATCGCGCAGCGGTCGGGCCAGGGCTTGCCAGAGCGGCACTTGCTCGGCGTACCAGGCACTGCGTTCACTCAGCACCGCCAACCGCGCCCGGGTGTCTTCGCCGCGTTTGTGGTCGTGGGTGGCGGTGGCCAGCAAATTATCGGGAAACGCTTCGAGTCGGCTGACACACACCGCGTGGAAATCGGCGACCGGCGCACTGAACTGTTCGGTGCTGAACCCCACGTCATTACGCGACAGCAACACCGCCGAGCGATAGAACGCGGTGTCTTCCACGGCCTTGGCCGCGGCTGGCGAGGTCAGCTGCTGGAAGCGCACGCAGGCGTGCTTGAGTATCTTGCGCTGGCGACCCACCGGGCGTTTGCGCCACGGTTCGCCGCCGAGCCAGCCGGCCAGGCAATCGAGCACCGGCCAATCGGCCTCGCTGAGCGATTGCCGGGCGCCGTCCATGGCTTGCTGGAAAAACACATCGTCTTCGGCACTGCGGCCACGGGGGCTGATATAGGTGCGATACACCGGGAAGTGCACGATCAATTCCTGCAACGCCCGCCGGATCG
>NZ_MULM01000035.1:0-5769 GCF_002029345.1 Pseudomonas sp. VI4.1 | reverse complement strand
CGGCGAAGGCGTCTGCAAGGGCGATGGCAAGCCTTGGAGGAGTCTTCGCCGGCAAGCCGGCTCCTCACAGGGTTCGTGTTTACTTTGCCATCACCGATGTGAAACAGGTCTGATTCCAGAAACCTCTGCAACCACGCCTGCAAACGCAAGTAGGGCGTCTGTGCGAACCACTCGCGATCGACATGGGCGAATTGCCGCACGAACGGCATCAGCGCCACGTCCGCCAGACTCGGATGCGCTGCCAGCAAATAATCCCGCCCCTCCAGCAACCCATCGAGCCGGCGTAGAAATACTTCACCCTCGGCGCGATAAAACGCCATCGGGTGCTCGGGATAACGCTCGGCGTATTTGTAGCGATTCAGCTGCAGCTTGAACACCTGATCGTTCGCTTCGATCAGTTCGGCGATGCACTGCTGCCCGACAGGATCATCCTTGAGCAACCAGTCCTGCGGATCATTCTGTGCCAAAGCCCAGTGCATGATCTCCAGGCTTTCGTCGATCACCTGACCGCCAGCGCTCAGCACCGGCACCGTGCCTTTGCTCGACAATGCGAGCATCTCGGCGGGTTTGGCCTTCAGGCTGACCTCGACAATGTCCACGGCAACCGCGCAATAGCGCAGGGCCATGCGCGCCCGCATGGCGTAGGGGCAGCGGCGGAACGAATACAGGGTATTCATTTCACCTCCAGGGTGCTCAGGCCGTTGCCCTGGCGACGGACCTGAATCTGCACCGGGATGCGCTCATGCATTTCCTGGACATGGGAAATCACCGCGACCTTGCGCCCCTGGGCCTGCAAGCCGTCGAGGGCGTCCATGGCCAGTTGCAGGGATTCCGGGTCGAGACTGCCGAAGCCTTCATCGATGAACAGCGATTCGATTTTCAGCGTGCTCGAGGCCATCGATGCCAGGCCCAATGCCAGTGCCAGCGACACCAGGAACGTCTCGCCGCCGGACAATGAATGTACCGAACGCAGTTCGTCGCCCATCTCGGTGTCCATCACCAGCAATCCCAACATGCTGCCGCCGCGTTTCAGGCGATAGCGCCGCACCAGCTGCCGCAATTGGACGTTGGCATGATGCACCAGCAGGTCGAGGTTGTAGGCCTGGGCGATCTTGCGGAAGGTGTCGCCGGTGGCCGAGCCGATCAGTGCATTCAAGCGTGCCCAGCGCTGATACTCGGTGTAGGCGTCGGCGATCTGCTGCGCCAGGGCCTGATTGGCGTTCTGCCGGCGTTGATCCTCGGCCTGTTCGGCACGCAGTTCGGCGCACTGGTGTTCGCTGGCGGCCGCCAGGCTTTGCAGTTCGGCAAGCGCCGTGGCCAGTTGCTCGGCGTTGAGATTGCCGTTGTGCTGCGCCTGATGATCGAGCAGCCGCTGATTGCGCTCTTGCAGCAGCACCTTGGCCTGCTCGACGGCTTTTTCGCTGTGTTGCAATCGCTGGCGCAGTGCGTTGACCTGTTGGTCGTCGACGCTCAGCAGGTTGTCCAGGCCGCCATCATCCAGTTCCGGATGCAAGGCGCGCCAGTCGGCGATTCTGCCGCGCAAATCCCGATCTTCGGTCTCCAGCGCGAGCAGGCGTTGTTGCTGTGCCTTGAGCTCGGCGGCCAGTTGCACCAGTCCCGTGCGCACGCTTTGCAGTTCCTGACTGGCCGTGGTTTCGCCAGTGCGCGCCTGTTCCACGGCTTGGTCAAGTTGCTGTTGCCATTGCTCGGCGCTCGTGTGTTGGCCGAGCAATTGCGCCAGTTGCTGCTGGCAAGCCTGTTGCTGCTCTTCGATGACCGTGAATTGTCGCTGCGCGGCTTCCAGTTGCTGGGTGCGGGTCAGCTGGCGATCTTGCTCTTTTTCCAGCGTTTGCTGGCGCAGTTGCTGTTCGCTGAGTTCGTCACGCTGCTGATCGAGTTGTGCCAGGCGCTGGGCGATCTGTTGGTCAAGCTGCATGAAGGTCGCAGCGGGTTCGTTGCGCAAGGCTTGCAGCGTTTCGGCCGGGAGCAGGGCGCTGAACGCCGTCAGCTCTTCGTCCATACGCTGGCGATCACTGCTCAACGCCTGTTGCTGATGACTCAGGAGCTGGGTCGCCTGCTGGCTTGCCGCTTCGGCGCTGCGCAACTGCTGTTGCAGGCGCGCGGCATCCTGTTGCAGGGTGAGCAGGGCGGATTGGCGCTGTTCGTCCTGGCTGATGCTCTGGTTCAGCTGACTGTTTTGCTGGGCCAGCCAGGCGTCGCGCTTGAGCGCGTCCTGGGCCAGCAACTGCGTTGAGAGCGGATGCGTTTCGAGGCTGGGCGCCAGGCTCTGTTGCTGTGCGGCGAGGTGCTCCTGTTGTTGCAGGAGTTCCCGTTGCTGGGCAATCAGGCCGCCGACTTCAGCGCGCAGGTCGGTGAGTTTTTCCTTGAGCAGGTCGACCGTCTTCTGGGCGTTGGCCTGTTCGCTTTCATCGTGCCGGCCGAGACTTTGCAGCAAGGCTTCAGGCTGATGGTAAGGATGATCAGGGCTGCCGCACACCGGGCAAGGCTGATCATCCTGCAGCTGCTCGCGCAATTCTTCGACGCTGGCACTGCGGGCCAGACGCTGGCGCTCCAGCAGTTCGCGGGTGACGGTCAGGGTCTGTTCGGCGACCGTCAGTTGGTTCTTGGTGTTCACGCCGTCCTGGGTCAGGCGCTCGCGTTCTTGCTGCGCGGTTGACTGGCGTTGTTGCAGCTCGGCGGTACGTTTGTCGAGTTCCTGCTGGCTGGCCCACAGGCGTGTCAGCTCTTCAAATGCGCGCAATTGCTTGCGGTTGTCCTGCAGCAGGTTGCCCAGCAGCTGGATCTGTTCCGCCACGGCTTCGGGCTCGGCGCCGGCTTCTTTGTACAGCACTTCCAGATGCTGTTTTTGCGCCGCCAATTGCGCGGCGGCGTCGGTGGCGCTCTGTTCCAGGGCGGCCAGTTCGGCCTGGCCCTGGTTCACGCGATTGCCCACCAGCATCAGCTGCTGCAGACGATCGCGCCAGGCATTCCAGGCCTCGCTCAGCGGTGCCAGAGGGCTGCTTTGTTCAAGCTCACCGGCGATTCGCTGCAGACGTGCGGCCACTTGCTGTTGCTGCTCGAGCAAGCCCTGGATCTGTTGCTGGCCTTGAGTGCAGGCCAGTTCTGCCTGTTGCTTGAGCGCTGCACTCTGGCCAGCTTCCCGGTTCAGGCGGGCGAGGGTACTTTGTTCTTCAAACGCCTGGCGCAGCAGCGGCGCGGCAGGCCGCTGTGCTGGCGTTGGGCTTCGATCAGCACGGTCTGGGCAGCCGCAACGCTGAGTTCGAGTTGCGCCTGACACTCGCTCAGCTCGGCTTGTTGACGGGTGGAATGCTCGATCTGCACGGCCAGCGGCGTGAGCTGGGCGGTAAGCTCGGCCTTGCGCGCGAACTGATGCCGTTGCGGCGCCAGTTGCTCCAGCCGGGACAATGTCAGACGTTCGCCAGCCAGGCTGTGCCAATGCTGCTGGGCGCCGGTCAGTTGCTCGGTGGCGCTGAGTTGCGCGTCCTGCAACAGGCGGCAGGTCCTTGAGCCAGGTGTGTTGCAACTCCAGCTGTTTGAGTTGCGCCTGTTGCGTCTTGAGTTGCTGTTGCGCCTGGTTGAATCGCTCATCCAGCTCCGCCCGGGCTTGCGGCGCCAGCGGCGTAACCCCGGTGGCCTGGTCCTGCAGCAGCTTGTGGGTTTCCCGGGCTTCCTTGGTTTTGTCGAAGGCGCGCGACCCAGACGGGTGTAGAGCGCGGTGTCGGTGAGTTTTTCCAGGAGCTCGCTGCGTTCGTTGTCGTTCGCCTTGAGGAAGGCGCTGAACTCGCTTTGGGCGAGCAGCACCGCCCGGGTGAACTGCTCGAAATTCAGGCCCAGCACCGCTTCAAGCTGGATTTTGAAGTCGACTTTCTGGCTGGCCAGCAGTTGATCCTGATCGATATCGCGCAAGCTTTGGCGACTGGCCTGCAGTTTGCCGCCGGCCTTTTCCCGCGCGCGATTGGCTTCCCAGCGTGCACGGTAACGTCGGCCGTCAATGCCGACGAAATCCACCTCGGCATAACCCTCACCGGTGCCGCGACGCAGCAGGGTGCGCGGGTCGCCTGTGCCGATTTCGCCATCGGCGTCCGGCGCCTTGGCCGACGTCTGTGCATTGCTCAAGCGCGGCACAGCGCCGAACAACGCCAGGCACAAGGCATCGAGTAGGGTGCTTTTACCCGCGCCGGTGGGGCCGGTAATCGCGAACAGCCCGGCGCTGGCCAGCGGCTCGGCGGTGAAGTCGATCTCGAACGGCCCAGCCAGCGAGGCGAGGTTCTTCAGGCGGATCGCGAGGATCTTCATGGTTGTTCGCTCTCCATCTGCACGTCCTGCAATAGCTCTGCGAAGTCCTTCAGCGTTTGCTCATCGACCTCGCTGCCGTAGCTGTCCTGCCACGCGCGGCTGAACAATTCCCGGGGCGTGAGCTGGTCCAGTTCGACCAGCGTCGCGCCGTCATCGACGCCATCTCGGTTGCCGTTGCCGGCGTATTCCGCGGCGATGCGCACCAGGCGCACGGCTTTGCCTTGCAGGGCGCTTTCGACTTGATGGCGCAGATCGGGTTGCGGCTCATCCAGGCGCACCCGGACTTCCAGCCAGGGCTGGCGCTGAATGTCGGCCAGCAGGTCGATGTTTGGCAGGTCGGCCAGTTGCAGCAGAATGTCGGCCAACGGCGCCGGCCCGATGCGCTGCAGATTCACTGCGCGGGGAATCAGCTTGGGTTCGACGCTGACCAGGGTTTCGCCGTCGAGGATGACGTCGAGAATCTGATGCTGATAACCGATCTCGGAAAACGACAGCGGAATCGGCGAACCGCTGTAGCGGATGCGTTCTTCAGCGTTGACCTTCTGCGGCTTGTGCAAATGCCCGAGGGCGACGTAGCTGATGCTCGGCCCGAACAGGCTGGCGGGCAGCGCTTCGGCATTGCCGATGATCAGGCTGCGCTCGGAGTCTTCCGACACCGAACCGCCGGCCATGTGCGCGTGACTGATGGCGATCAGCGCCTGGCCCCGTTTGCGCTTGGCGTTGGCGGCTGCGATCAGCCATTCGTGAACCTGGCCGATACCGCGCAGGTAGTTGTCGCCCAGATGCGCGCCGGTGACTTCGGCCGGGCGCAGGAACGGCAGCGCCAGGCACCAGGCGACGGTCTTGCCCTTGGCATCCGGTAATGGCAACAGCAGCCGCTCGGCGTCGAGTTGACCGTCGTCCAGCCACAGCACCCGCCCCAGGGCATGGGTGCGCAAACGGCGCATCAACGGCGCGGGCAGCTCAATGCGTGAGCCGGAATCGTGGTTGCCGGCGATCATCACGATGGTCAGCTTCGGCTGCTGTTCGTGGGCGCTGACGATGAAATCGTAAAGGCGTTCCTGGGCTTTGACCGGCGGGTTGACCGTGTCAAAGATATCGCCGGCGATCAACAGCACATCGGGCAGGTCCTGCTTGAGCTGGCGCAGCAGCCAGTCGAGGAAACAACCGTGCTCGAAATCGCGGTCCTGGCCGTGCAGATTCTGCCCGAGGTGCCAGTCGGAGGTGTGAAACAGACGCAAGGCGTGCTCCGTAGGAAATAAGGTGATGGTCGCAGGGAAAATGATGGCGGCTAAAAGGGAGAGAGTTTACTGGCAAACAGCAAAAAGATCGCAGCCTTCGGCAGCGCCTACATTGGAATGGCGTACACCCTGTAGGAGCTGGCTTGCCAGCGAAGGCGGCCTTCATGGGCGCGGCAAGCCTTGAGGCCGCTTTCGCTGGCAAGCCAGCTCC
>NZ_MULM01000036.1:0-5812 GCF_002029345.1 Pseudomonas sp. VI4.1 | reverse complement strand
GGTTTGCCGTAACGTAGCCTGGCACGATCCAGCTGCGCGCGCGCGAAGCTCGCTCCTACAGGTCATGCGTCAGCCTTCAATCCCGAAAATCCCCGCGATCGAATGCAGGCGCTGGTGTACGACCGGGAATCGTCAGCGAATGAAGTGAATCTTGCCGGTATCGTCGTTGCCGATGTAGATGCCATACACCCCGGCCTGCCGCTCCTCGATGTAGCGCTCGAGGATCTGCCGGATCGCCGGGTAGTAGATGCTGTCCCAGGGAATATCCTCGGGCGCGAAGAATTTGTAGTCGAGGGTTTCCGGCCCGTACTGGCCAGTGATCTCAAGCGCGATGGCGCGGAAGATGATGTACACCTCGCTGATGGTCGGCACGCTGAAGATCGAGTAGGGCGAGAGAATTTCCGCGCGCACGCCGCTCTCTTCCCAGACTTCGCGCAACGCGGCCTGTTCGGTGGTCTCGCCGCCTTCCATGAAACCCGCCGGCAGGGTCCAGGTGCCGGGACGCGGCGGGATGGCGCGCTGGCACAGCAAATACTTGCCGTCCTGCTCGATGATGCAGCCGGCAATGATTTTCGGATTGATGTAGTGGATGTAGCCGCAACCGCGGCACATCAGGCGCTCGTGCGTATCGCCCGGCGGCAGCTGAGACTTGAGGTCATTGCCGCCGCACTTTGGACAAAAGCTCGGGCTGAACATGATCAGCGACCTATGCGCGGTTCTTTCAGCGCGATCGGCAGGGTGATCTCGGGGATCGCCCCGGTCTCTTCCTGCTTGCGCCGGAGGTATTCCAGGGCCACGGCAGCGGCGGCGCGTACGTGGTCGACGCACGCCTGGTGGGCGGCCAGCGGATCTCCGCTCTTGATCGCCTCGACCATGCGCTCCATCTCCTGATTGCTCGATCCGCGACGGTTCTCCTGGGACACCGACGTCGCGCGCAAGTAGCTGATGCGCGCCTGCAACTGACGCAATTGCAACGCCGCGACATGGTTGCCGGAGCCTTCGAGCAGCACGTCATAAAAGCCTTGCACCGAATCGATGACCTGCTGCAGTTCGCCTTCCTTGAGGGCCTGGCGGTTTTCCTCGAGGGCTTTTTCCAGGGCCTTGATGTCCTTGGCCTTGGCGCGCAGGGTGAACAGCTGGACGATCAGGCCTTCGAGCACGCAACGCAGCTCATAGATGTCGACGGCGTCGGCCAGGGTAATGATGGCGACCCGTGGGCCCTTGGCGTCGGCGAACTCCACCAGTCCCTCGGATTCCAGGTGACGCAAGGCTTCGCGTACGGACGTGCGGCTGACGCCCAGGCGATCGCACAGATCGCGCTCGACCAGACGGTCTCCCGGCAGAAGCTGGAAGTTCATGATGGCGCTTCGCAGTTTATCCAGCACGATTTCGCGCAGGGTAACGGGGTTGCGATTAACCTTGAAGCTGTCGTCGAGTGGCAGGCGTTTCATGGGGTCCGCTCTGAATGTGGCTGTCCATGCAAAAAGAGCACGGCGATCCGGGGATCATCGGTGCTCGGTCACAACAGCCAAGGGTTAACTTGAGGCCTCGGCATCGGCTTCGGCGAAGGCTTCACGGGCGAGCCGGAAACTGTCCACGGCTGCGGGGACACCGCAATAAATACCGACCTGAAGCAGAATTTCGCGTATTTGTTCACGACTCAGCCCGTTACGCAAGGCGCCGCGTACATGCAGCTTGAGTTCGTGCGGCCGGTTGAGGGCCGAAATCATCGCCAAGTTTATCATGCTGCGTTCTTTAAGCGATAAACCCTCACGGCCCCAGACGTGGCCCCAGCAGTACTCGGTGACCATTTCCTGGAGCGGGCGGGTGAAGTCGTCGGCGTTCTCGATGGAGCGCTTCACGTAGGCCTCGCCCAGCACCTGGGTGCGGATTTTCAGGCCTTTTTCGTACTTGTCATTACTCATGTTCGTCCTCTCACCGCAGATCCCTTGTAGGAGCGAGCTTGCTCGCGATGGACTCAAGAGCGCCGCGTTTATCCAGTAAACACGCGTTATCGTTAACGACCATCGCGAGCAAGCTCGCTCCTACAGGGGGTTGTGTAGACCCATCAGGCCAGTGTGGGCAGCGGCCCCAGCTTGCCTTTGTGGTAGATCATCGGCGTCACCGGCTGCTCGGGCAGGATCAGGTTCTTCACCGCGCCGACGATGATCGCGTGGTCACCGCCGTCGTATTCGCGCCACAGTTCGCACTCGATGATCGCGGTCGCCTTGGCCAGCAACGGGTTGCCCAGGGCGCTGAGGTGCCACTCGATGGCCTTGGCCTTGTCCTTGCCTTTACTGGCAAAGGCATAGGCTTCGGCGGTCTGGTCGGCGGACAGCAAGTGAATCGCGAACTGCTTGCTGTCGCGCAGGACCGGGTAAGTGTCAGAGGCGTAGTTGGGGCAGAACAGCACCAGTGCCGGATCGATCGACAGCGCACTGAACGCACTGGCGGTAATGCCGACGATGCCGCCGTCCGGGTCCAGGGTGGTGACCACCGTGACCCCGGAAGGGAACGAGCTCATGACGTCTTTGTAAATGCCGGGTTCGATCATTTCGCAAATCTCCTAGCGCATCACAAACGGATCAGGCATGGGGGCCTGGGAAAGGTTGATCCACACCGTCTTGAGCTCGGTGTAGGCCAGCACCGAATCGATGCCGCTTTCGCGTCCATAGCCGCTGTTCTTGAACCCGCCGATCGGCGCCATGGCCGATACGGCGCGGTAGGTGTTGACCCAGATGATCCCGGAGCGCACGTCCCGGGCCAGGCGATGGGCGCGGCCCAGGTCGCGGGTCCAGATGCCGGCGGCGAGCCGAACTGCGAGTCGTTGGCAATCGCCAACGCTTCGGCTTCGTCCTTGAAGCGAATGACCGAGGCCACCGGGCCGAAGACTTCTTCCTGCATGATCTTCATCGAGTTGCTGTCGCATTCGAACAGGGTCGGCTCGTAGAACCAGCCTTCGCCCAGGTTCTCTGGACGCTTGCCGCCCAGGCGCAGGTGCGCACCTTCGGCGATGGCATCGGCGACCAGGCCTTCGACCACCGCCAGTTGCTGCGCGGTGGCCATCGGCCCCATTTCGCTGCTGTCTTCCTGGGGGTTGCCGATGCGGATGCGTTTGGCGCGTTCGACCAGGCGCTCGACGAACTCATCGTAGATCTCGTCCTGCACCAGCAGCCGCGAACCGGACACGCAGCTTTGGCCGGAGGCCGCATAGATCCCGGCGATCGCGCCGTTGATCGCGCTGTCGAGGTCGGCGTCGGCAAAGATGATGTTCGGCGATTTGCCGCCCAGTTCCAGGGACAGCTTGGCAAAGTTTTCGGCACTGCTGCGCACCACGTGCCGCGCCGTGGCAGCGCCGCCGGTGAAGGCGATCTTGCGCACCAGCGGGTGACGGGTGAGTGCTGCGCCGGTGCTCGGACCGTAGCCGGTGACCACGTTGACCACGCCCGGTGGAATGCCGGCTTCCAGTGCCAGGCGCGCCAGCTCCAGAATGGTGGCCGAGGCGTGCTCGGACGGTTTGATCACGATGGTGTTGCCCGCGGCCAGGGCCGGGGCCAGTTTGATCGCGGTCAGGTACAGCGGGCTGTTCCAGGGAATGATCGCGGCGACCACGCCCATGGCTTCGTGCACGGTGTAGGCAAACAGGTCCGGCTTGTCCAGGGGCAGGGTGCCGCCTTCGAGCTTGTCGGCCAGGCCCGCGGTGTAGTGGAAAAATTCCGGCAGGTAGCCGACCTGACCGCGGGTTTCGCGGATCAGCTTGCGTTGTCACGGCTTTCCAGCTGCGCCAGTTGTTCCTTGTTTTCGGCGATCAGGTCGCCCAGGCGCCGCAGCAGCTTGCCCCGGGCGGTGGCGGTCAGGCCGCGCCAGGCCGGGCTGTCGAAGGCGGTCTGCGCAGCCTGCACGGCGCGTTCGACATCGGTTTCATCGGCATCGGGCAGTTGCGCCCAGGGTTCGGCCAGGGCCGGGTTCAGGCTTTCAAAGGTCTTGCCGGACAGGGCATCGACCCATTCACCGCCGATGCACATCTGGAAGGAGGCGAGAGTCATGCAACGATCCCCTTTATCTGGTTTTGTCGGGCGTGCGCGTTGTCGATAAATTCCAGCAACAGCTGGTTGACCAGGCGCGGCGATTCTACCGGCATCATATGCCGCTGCTCGGCGAGCACGGCAACCGTGGCACCGGGAATGCGGTCGGCCAGTTGCCGGGCCATTTCCGGTGTCGAGCCCGGATCGAGTTCGCCGGTGGCGACCAGGGTCGGCACCTGGATGCTCGCCAGGTCCTCGGCGCGGTACATGTCCTGGGTCGCGAACAGCTCGTAAGTGGTCAGATAACCCTGGGGGTCATTGTCGGCCAGGGTCTGGCGCAACGCGGCGATCTGCGCCGGGTTGGCCGCCTGGTACTCGCGGCGAACAGCGCGACAGCGCGGCTTCGGCGTTGGCATCCGGGCCGTGCTCGGCCGCCTGGGCGGTGCGGGCGATAACGCCGGCACGTTGCTCGGGGCTGCGATTGAACACGCTGTTGAGCACCACCAGGCCTTGCAGGCGCTGCGGGTAGTGCAAGGCAAACGCCCGCGCCACCAGCCCGCCCATGGAAAAGCCGATCACCGTCGCCTGGGGCAACTGCAGGTGGTCAAGCAGTTCCAGCAACTGGTCGGCATAGCCGAGCAGGGGGGTGCCGCTGGCCGGACGCGGGCTGGCGCCATGGCCGAGCATGTCGTAGGCGATCACGCGGTATTTGGTGGCCAGGCCAACGACCTGGCCGCCCCACATTTCTTTGTTCAGGCCCACGCCGTGGATCAAGACCACGGGCTGGCCTTGGCCGGTCGCCAGGTAACTGGTGCCAGCCGGGGTACGTTCAGCGGTGAGCCGAATCATGGAGCGCTCCTGCATGCCTTTTTGTTGTAGTTAGGCTGACCGGGATTACTGGGCTTTTTCGGCCGCCAGTTCTTCCAGATCGATGTAACGGTTGCCGATGCGTGGGTGCAGGCGGCGCCGTCGGCACAACCCAGGACCACGACGATTTCGTCGGCGCGCGGTGCATCTTCGATTTTCATTTCCAGGGTGATGTAGTGCGAACGCAGGCCTTCGTCGTCCTTGTGCATCATCGGAATCTGGATCGAAGTGCCCGGGCCGCCGCGCTTGTTGGTGAAGCTCAGGTAGCTCTTGGCTTTCACCGCTTCGCGGTAATGGTTGCCGAAGCGCAGGGTGTGGATGACGGCGGAGGCGTGCTCGATTTCACCGTCGGCGCCGACCACGGCCGCCTTGCCATACGCTTCGATCTTCTCGGCGCCGCCGATGATGCCCACCAGGCGTTCAACCATCATGGCACCGAGGTCGGAGCAGTTTTCGCGGATCTGTGGTTTCAGGTCTTCGACAAAACCGTTGCCCACCCAAGGGTTCTTCATGACGACAGCCAGGCCGACCATGGTCACGGGTTTGTCGGTGGCCTTGCCGCCTTCGATAAAGGTTTCTTCGACGTAGCTGACGATCTTGCGGATTTCGAAACTCATGAGCTGCTCCGTAGGAGGTTTTGGGTGTCTGTGCGTCTGATGGTATACCATAATACCTGAAGCACAAGTCCCTCGAATGAGTTTCTGGTCGGACGGCTTGAAAAAGGGGGATTTTCAGTGAGCGCCGTATTGATGAACGCCACCGACCCCGTGTAGGAGCCGGCTTGCCGGCGAAGACGGTGGCACATTCAGCAGAGGTGTTGGCTGACAGACCGCTTTCGCTGGCAAGCCAGCTCCTACAGGGGATTTTCAGTGAACAAGAAATCGGTGAACACCAGCGACCCCGTGTAGGAGCCGGCTTGC
>NZ_MULM01000172.1:0-124950 GCF_002029345.1 Pseudomonas sp. VI4.1 | reverse complement strand
CTCCGCGACCGGCCTGGCCCCAGGTGCAACCCGGTGCCTGCCCGTTGGCCCCATCCAGACCGACAAACCCCGGTGCGCCGGCGCCACCGCGAGCGTCTACCGACAATTGCGGCGCATCCAGCGTCTTGATCTGCAACGTCAGGTTGCGCCCGGCACGGGCAGCCTTGAGGAAGGTGCCCGGCGCACCGCGCGCCCGGTGATCTGGCTGCCTTCGGCCAATTGGGCACGACTGACTTTCAGCGCCAGTGCCTGTTCGCTGGGCACGATCGCGATCCGCGCTTCGCGCCCCAGGTGCAGTTGGTCGACGCTCACTTCGGTCACGTTCGACGGGATTAGCAAAGTGCCATAATCGGCCACTTCCAGGCGTTCCAGGCGCAAGGTGCTGGCGGTGTTGGGCAAGCGCATCAGCGAATTGGTTTCGACGCTTACCACCTGAGCGCAGGCCAATGGGCTGACGAGTGCGGCGAGCAGACAGAGTTTACGCATGGGAAGCCTTCGATACGGTAGGAGCCGGGATGGTTTGCAGGTGGTAAACACCGAAAAAGAGCACCTTCAGGCGATCAAGCCAAGGGTGGGCGCGGCCTCTGAGGCTGCGAAAGCAGAGCACCGCCTCCAGCAGATGAAGGCCTGCCAGCAGGCTGCCGGCCATATTGACCAACACGTGCAGCGGATAGACAAACGGCACGAGCAGGTTGACCAGCACTACCAGCCAGAACAGCAGGGTCAACAGCTTCCCCAGCCACCAGAACACCTTCATACGCTCACCCGTTGAGAATTATTCTTTGCACGCACAGTAACGGCTTCCACACGGGATAAGCCAGAGGGCAATGGCAAATTCTTCATGAAGGTGCCGAATGGCCGCCAGATCGACCATCATGGCTGTCCGACGGCTCTATTACGGGCTTGAGCGATTGATGTGCCGTCGGCATGACCGATCGCCTTGATGCCCACCACATCGGCGTTTTGCAGTTTGCTCATCAGCGCATCCCGCTTGCTTTGCGCGGAAGGGGTCAGGCTGGACGTGTAAGAACACTTATGGTGAAAGCTCCTGTGTGACCGGCCGATGCCGGTTACACAGGAGTAAAGGACCGCATCCGCGACTGCACAAGCCGCGGAATGCGAGGGGCCTAGCGGTTGATTTTGATCTCGGTGCGACGGTTCAGCGCACGGCCGTCAGCGGTTTTGTTATCGGCCACCGGCTGGCTTTCACCGGCACCGGCAACAGATACGAACTCGCTGCGGGGTACGCCTTGGGAGATCAGGTACTCAACCACCGAGTGCGCCCGACGATCAGACAGTTTCTGGTTATAGGCATCACTGCCTACACTGTCGGTGTGACCGGTGACGGTCAACTGGGCAGTGCTGGACTCCTGTTTCAGGCGAGTGGCGATTGTGTTGAGTACTTCTTTATCGGAAGGCGTCAGCGTGGCTTTGTCGAACTGGAAATGAACGTCGCGAATGACGATGACTTCTTCCTTGACCACAACGACCTCTTCGACCACTGGCGCCGGCACCGGTGGAGGGCAACCGTCGGCGTCGACCCGTACGCCTCGAGGCGTGCCCGGGCACTTGTCGCGGCTGTCCGGCACACCGTCGCCGTCTTCGTCGCCATCACCGTGAACCCAGCAATAGGCCGCAGCCGTGCCGCCGATCAGCAGCGCGCCATACCCTGCCCAAGCCGAACTCTCGGTTGCGCCAAGACCCGCACCAACGACACCACCGACCGCCGCACAGGTCGGCCAGTCGGTTTTCTGCAAACCTGCGCAACCAGTCAACACACTGGTTAGCAGAACCAAGGGTAATGCTGTCCGAACTATGCTCATCTAGTTTTCTCCTGAGGGGATCGGCTTGAAGACCGATTCTAGGGAGTAAAGACCCCAGCATTAATCTCCGCCAGCAATAGGCCAGTGCTGTTTAGTCCCGTATTCGCGGCTGATCGACGCTTTTGACTGTACCCAGCTCTGTATCTGGACCTGTGGGCAGGCTAGTCTTGGCACTCTGATTGAGGATATTCGATGATTGCAGGTATTTCTCCGCGCACGCCCCAGCAGGCGCTGGCCGCATTGCTTGATCGTTACGCCCCGGCGCGTTTGTTGCTGATTGGCGCCAGCGAATTCCCCGCGCTTGAAGCGTTCAAGCTCGCCCATCCGGACACCTGCGTGGCCCATGCGGCGCCTGGACCGTTGCCGGACGACCTGGCGGCACGCCGGTTTGATCTGGCGCTGGTGGTCGATTGCCTGGAACATTTGCCCAAGCGCGATGGCCTGAACCTGTTGGGCGGGATACGCAACCTCAATGCCAGCCGCATCGCGGTGCTGGCGGACTTGCCGGCCAGTGGCTGGCAAGAGACCGACTTCTTCTCCCTGGCCCTGCAAGCCAGCGAACGCTTCCAGCGCGACGAACAGGTGCTGACCCTGTTTACCTATGATCTGCTTGACTACAAACAAGTACCCGACTGGCTCAATTCGCGGTTCTGGGCCAATCCGGAAAATTTCGGGAAATATTGGTGGTAACGCAATGAGCACATCTATTTGTCCTTGCGGCAGCGGCACCCTGCTTGACGCCTGCTGCGGTCATTACCATGCCGGGCATCCGGCGCCTTGTGCCGAAGCCTTGATGCGTTCGCGCTACAGCGCCTATGTGCTGGGCCTGATCGATTACCTGGTGGCGACCACCCTGCCCGCGCAACAAGCGGGCCTGGACCGGCAGTCCATCAGCGACTGGAGCGCCCAAAGCACCTGGCTGGGCCTGGATGTGGAAAGCACCGAGGTGCTCGGCGGCCAGCCGGAACACGCGTTCGTCACCTTCACCGCGCGCTGGCACGACGGCGGCGGCGAACACAGCCACCGCGAACGCTCCTCGTTCGTGCAGAACGCCGGCCACTGGTACTTCATCGATCCCACCGTGCAACTGAAGGCCGGGCGCAACGATGCCTGCCCGTGCGCCAGCGGGCAGAAGTTCAAGAAGTGTTGCGCGGGGTATTTCGCCACTTGAGGTAACGCCAAAAGATCGTCGGAACGCGGCCCGAGCCTTCCGCAGCCCCTACGGGTTTACGCCAATCCAATGCAGGAGCTGCCGCAGGCTGCGATCTTTTGGGGCTAGACTGGAGTTCAAGGGAGAACACGACCATGGTCACCCGACGACTCGTACTTCATCTCTTTACGCTGCTCCTGTTTGCGGGGCTCGGCGGCTGTGCGTCATGGTTCAGCGACGACGGGCCGGAGCCACAGGTGCACCTGGTCAAGGTCGAAGTCGTCCAGGCCAAACTGATGCAGCAACGATTCCTCCTGTACTTTCGCGTCGACAACCCCAATGACAGTGACCTGACGGTGCGCGGCCTCGAATACCGGATTCACCTGGGCGACCTGCTGCTGACCGAAGGCGAGCACGAGCACTGGTTTACGGTCGGTCCCAAGCGCAGCGCGTACTTCAAGGTGCCGATCCGCACCAACCTGTGGCCCAAGGTCCGGGACGTGGTGAAACTGCTGAAGAAACCCGATCAGCCCATCCCCTATCGACTGGAGGGTGAAATGGAAACCGGTTTATTCATCGCGCACTACGTGCACCTGGCGCGCAATGGCGTGATAATCCCCGCCGATTTAATTCCGGAGCAACTTCGATGACCCAGCAACCCCATGTCCATGGCCCTGACTGCAACCACGATCATGACCATCACGAGCATCACGAGCACCATGATCACGACCATGGCCATGTCCACGGCCCGAACTGCGGCCACGCCCAGCAGGAACCGGTGCGCAACGCCCTGAAAGACGTCGGCCGCAACGACCCTTGCCCGTGCGGTAACGGCAAGAAATTCAAGAAATGCCACGGGGCTTGAGAACAACGGATCGGTGAACGCCACCAATCCTGCGTAGGAGCCGGCTTGCTGGCGAAGACGGCGGCACATTCAGTAGAGGTGTTGGCTGATAGACCGCTTTCGCTGGCAAGCCAGCGCCTACAGGGGGATCTTCATTGAACGCAAACATCCCGCGGGCTGCGAACTTTGGGCTTGGCAGACAAATCCTGAAATAAGCTGCTTGCGCGGCCACCTCCTGCTCACTAACGTAGCGCCTTTAATGACGCTACCCCCCGCAGGAGCTTTGCCATGGCCTCGCCAGCCCTCATACATTTTCTTCCCCGGTTCGGCGTTGCCGCAGCAGTGGCCGGTGTCTTGAGCCTGACCGGTTGTCAGACCAGGAACACCCAGGACACCCTCCCGCCGACCGCCGGAGTGCAACCGCTCAAAGGACTGGCGCAGAACGTTTCGGTACGACGCAATGCCATGGGCGTGCCGTTGATCGAAAGCAACAGTTTCCATGACGCGCTGTTTTCCCTCGGCTATGTGCACGCCACAGACCGCGTCACCCAAATGGTGACCCTGCGCCTGCTGGCCCAGGGCCGTCTGTCGGAGATGTCCGGTCCGGACCTGCTGGACGCCGACCGCTACATGCGCGCGGTCAATCTGAAGAAAAGCGCCGACGAACTGTACAAAGCGTCTTCGCCGCGCCTCAAGCGCTTTTTCGAAGTCTACGCGCGTGGCGTCAACGCCTACCTGTTCCGCTACCGCGACAAGCTGCCGGCGGACCTCGCCGCCACCGGCTACAAACCTGAATACTGGAAACCGGAAGACTCGGCGCTGATTTTCTGCCTGTTGAATTTCAGCCAATCGGCCAACCTGCCGGAAGAAATTGCCTCGCTGATGCTGGCGCAAACCGTCACCACCGACAAACTGCCGTGGCTGACACCCTCCGCTCCCGATGAAAAACTGCCGGTGGCCGAAGCCGAAAAACTTCAGGGCATCAAGCTCAACGGGCAGGTTCCGGGCCTGGCGGAAATCAGCAAAGCCACCGCCCAACTGTCCGATCTGAACCTGCTGGAGGCCACTTCATCGAACAATTGGGCGATCGCCCCGCAACGCAGCCGCAGCGGTAAGAGCCTGCTGGCCAGCGACAGCCATGGATCGCCGGGCGTGCCGTCCTTGTTCAGTTACGTGCAGATTCGCGCGCCGAAGTACCAGGCGTCCGGTGTCACCATCGCCGGTTTGCCGATGGTGCTGAGCGGTTACAACGGCAAGGTGGCCTGGAGCATGACCTCGGTCATGGGCGATAACCAGGACCTGTTCCTGGAAAAAATCAAACGCCAGGGCAACGGTCTTTCCTACGACGTCGGCGGCAAATGGCAGCCGGTGATCGTGCGTAACGAAAGCTATTTCGTCAAAGGCCAGCGGCCAATTCGCGAAGCGGTGTATGAGACCCGCCATGGCCCGCTGCTCAACAGTGCCCAAGGCACCGCGCTGGCCAACGGCCTTGGCCTGGCCTTGCAGACGCCGAATTTCACCGACGACAAGAGCCTGGATGCGTTTTTCGACTTGTCCCGGGCGCAGAATGTCGAAAAAGCCTCGGATGCCAGCCGCGAAATCCGCGCCATTACTCTGAACCTGGTCTTCGCCGACGCCCGCAACATCGGCTGGCAAGTCACCGGCCGCTACCCGAACCGTCGCGAAGGCGAAGGCCTGCTGCCATCCCCGGGCTGGGAAGGCCGCTACGATTGGGACGGTTACGCCGATCCGATGCTGCATCCTTATGACCAGGACCCGGCCCAAGGCTGGCTCGGCACCGCCAACCAGCGGGTCATTCCCCATGGCTATGGCATGCAACTGTCCAATTCCTGGTCGGCACCGGAACGTGGCGAACGCATGGCCGAACTGGCCGGCGCGGGCAAACACGACACCCGCAGCGTGATCGCCATGCAATACGATCAGACGACGACTTTCGCCGCCAAGCTGAAAAAAACCTTTCAGGCACCCGGCATGGCCCAACCGCTCAAGCAAGCCATTGAAGCGCTGCCGGACGCCGATCGCGGCAAGGCGCGCGAGGCGTACACCCGCTTGATGGCGTTCGACGGCAAACTCAGCCCGACCTCCGCCGACGCAGCGATCTACGAACTGTTCCTCCAGGAAAGCACCCGGCAGATCTTCCTCGACGAACTGGGCCCGGAAACCGGCCCGGCGTGGAAAGCCTTTATCGCCAACGGCAAGTTGTCCTATGCCGCCCAGGCCGATCACCTGCTGGGGCGCGAGGATAGCCCGTTCTGGGATGACGTTCGCACGCCGCAGAAAGAAGACAAAACGGCAATGCTCGCTCGCAGCCTAGCGGCAGCCATCAGCGCAGGCGACAGTCAGTTGGGTGGCAATCACACCGCCTGGCAGTGGGGCAAATTGCATCGCTACGAATGGAAGAATGCCAGCGGCCAGACCGTGCGCGGTCCGCTGCCGGCGGGTGGCGATCACACCACCCTCAACACGGCGGCATTCGCCTGGGGCCAGGATTTCAACACCACCCTGGCACCGACCATGCGCTTGATTGTCGACTTCGGCCTGGCTGAACCGTTGATGGGGCAGAACAGCACAGGCCAGTCCGGCAACCCGGCGAGTGCCAATTACCTGGACAGCATCGATCCGTGGCTCAAGGGCCAGTACATGAGCCTGCCGATGCAGCCGCAGCACTTTGACAAGGTGTATGGGAGCAAGCGGTTGACCCTGACACCAGGCAAATAACCCCTTCCAATGTGGGAGCGAGCCTGCTCGCGAATTCGGTCCGATATGCACCAATGATGTCGATTGATACACCGCTTTCGCGAGCAGGCTCGCTCCCACAGTTGAATGTCATTCGTGCTTTGAAAAACCGATAGAACTTCTCGCCTCGCGCCATCCTCATAGCTAACAAATCCCTCCATATTTGGTAACAAACATGGACCTTGTTATCGCCCGCCCAGAAGGTTTGTACTGCCCCGCCGGGGATTTCTACATCGACCCCTGGCGCCCGGTCGAACGGGCGGTCATCACGCACGCCCACAGCGACCATGCCAAAGGCGGCAACCAACACTATCTGGCGGCGGCTCCCGGCGAAGGCATCCTGCGCGCACGCCTGGGGACGGATATCAACCTGCAAACCCTGCCTTACGGCCTACCCCTGACTCACCATGGCGTGACTCTGAGCTTTCACCCCGCCGGCCATGTGCTCGGTTCGGCCCAGGTACGCCTGGAGTACGGGGGCGAAGTCTGGGTCGCTTCGGGGGATTACAAGATTGAACCCGACGGCACCTGCGCACCGTTCGAACCCGTGCGCTGCGACACCTTCATCACCGAATCGACCTTTGGCCTGCCGATCTATCGCTGGCAGCCCCAGGCGCAGGTGTTTGCCGAGATCAATCAGTGGTGGCAAGCCAACGCCGCCGCCGACAAGGCCAGCGTGCTGTTCTGCTACGCCTTCGGCAAGGCCCAGCGCATTCTCCACGGCATCGACGCCAGCCTCGGCCCCATCCTGGTGCATGGTGCAGTGGAACCGTTGAACCGGGTGTATCGCGAGAGCGGTGTTTATTTACCGCCAACGATCTACGCCGGCGAGTTGAAAAAGAGCGACCCCATGATACGCAAGGCGATGGTGCTGGCCCCGCCTTCGGCGGGCGGCAGCACCTGGATGCGCCGCTTCGGGGACTACAGCGACGGCTTTGCCAGCGGCTGGATGCGCTTGCGCGGCACACGTCGGCGGCGCGGCGTGGACCGTGGCTTTGTGTTGTCCGACCACGCCGACTGGCCGGGTCTGCTGTGGGCCATCGAGCAAACCGGTGCCGAACGGGTCATGGTCACCCACGGCTCGGTCGGGGTATTGGTGCGCCACCTGCGCGAGCAAGGGCTCGATGCGCAGAGCTTCAACACCGAGTACGGCGATGACGAGGAAGAGCGCGCGATCATCGAGCCGCAAATCGCCGAGGTGCCGACATGAAGGCCTTCGCCCGGTTGTACGCCGAGCTCGACGCCACGACATCGAGCAATGCCAAACTGGCGGCGATGCAACATTACTTCGCTGAGGCGGCTGCGGAAGATGCCGCCTGGGCGGTTTACTTTTTGTCCGGTGGGCGCCCCAGGCAATTGGTGCCGGTGCGCATCCTGCGCGAACTGGCGGTGGAATATTCCGGCCTGGCGCCGTGGCTGTTCGAGGAGAGTTACCAGGCCGTCGGCGACCTGGCGGAAACCATCTCGCTGGTGCTGCCCGAAGCGCCCCACAGCTCCATCGACGGCTTGGCGGTGTGGATCGAAGACAAGCTGCTGCCACTGCGTGGCGCGCCCCCGGACGTTCTCGCCGAACAGCTTCCCGCGCTTTGGTCGCAACTGGACCGTCCCAGCCTGATGCTCTGCATCAAATTGATCACCGGCAGTTTCCGGGTCGGCGTCTCCAAATTGCTGGTGACCCGCGCCCTGGCATCCATGGCGCATCTGGACAGCAAACGCGTGGCGCAGCGGCTGGTGGGGTATACCGACCTGTCCCACCGTCCGAGCGCGGCCAGCTATTTAAAGCTGATCGCCGCCGAATCATCCGACGAGCATGCCCAACGGGGCGGCCAGCCCTATCCGTTTTTCCTGGCCCATGCGCTGTCACAGCCGGTCGAACAGTTCGAAGCCCTGCTCGGCCCCGCCAGCCACTGGCAAGTGGAATGGAAATGGGATGGCATCCGCGCCCAGGTGGTCAAGCGCGACGGCCGACTATGGATCTGGTCGCGCGGTGAAGAACTGGTCACGGAGCGCTTTCCCGAACTCGATAGCCTGGTGCATTGCCTGCCCGACGGCACCGTGATCGACGGTGAAATCGTTGCCTGGAAAACCGCTCGACCGGACACCGAGGATGCCTTCGATCCGCCAACACCAGCCGCACCCGCGGTGCAACCTTTCGCCCTGCTGCAACAGCGGATCGGTCGTAAGACCCTGGGCAAGAAAATCCTCGACGAGGTGCCGGTGGTCGTTCTTGCCTACGATTTGCTGGAATGGCGCGGCGAAGATTGGCGCAATCAGCCTCAGGTCAAACGCCGTACTCAGCTGGAACAGGTGATCGGCGCCTGCGCCAACCCCGTCCTGCTGCCGTCCCCCGTGCTCACCGGCGAAGACTGGTTCGACCTCGCCCGGCAACGGGAAGCCTCCCGCAGCCTGGGGGTCGAGGGCATGATGCTCAAGGCCAGGGATGCGCTGTATGGCGTCGGTCGAACCAAGGACATGGGCGTCTGGTGGAAGTGGAAAGTCGACCCGTTCAGCGTCGATGCCGTGCTCATCTATGCCCAGCGCGGCCATGGCCGCCGGGCCAGTCTCTACAGCGACTACACCTTCGCCGTCTGGGATGGCCCGGCCGATGCCAGCGAGCGCACGCTGGTGCCGTTCGCCAAGGCGTATTCGGGGCTGACGGATGAAGAAATGCGCCAGGTCGACAGCATCGTGCGCAAGACCACGGTGGAGAAGTTCGGGCCGGTGAGCAGTGTGAAGCCAAGCCTGGTGTTTGAGCTGGGGTTCGAAGGGATCGCCTTGTCCAAGCGTCATAAAAGTGGCATTGCGGTGCGATTTCCGCGGATGTTGCGGTGGCGGCGGGACAAAACCGTCGAAGAAGCGGACAACCTCGGCACCCTGCAGGATCTACTCAGCTGACCCGTCCCCCTGTAGGAGCTGGCTTGCCAGCGAAGCACTTGAAAACACCGCGTTAATCCAGCAAGAACCTGTCATCGATAACGATCTTCGTTGGCAAGCCAGCCTACGAAAAGCAGCGGCCATGACCACTGTTGGTGCAGCCTTTTCCCAACGCCCGTTTTCGTGCATAAATCCCTCCGCGACATTTCTTGAACTACCTTTTAAACGCTTGTTCGGGACTCTGGTTCGGAAATTGCTACTTTCATAGGGTCCTACGCTGTCCAGTAACAATAATTCTGCGCCACAAGCGCTCATATTGGTTTTTAGGGATTGAAGAATGAAAAAAGCATTGCTGACCCTTTCTGCACTGGCGTTGTGCATGGCAGCTGGCTCCACGCTGGCCAAGGAATACAAGGAATTGCGTTTTGGCGTTGACCCGTCTTATGCGCCGTTTGAATCGAAAGCGGCCGACGGCAACCTGGTGGGCTTCGACATTGATCTGGGGAACGCGATCTGCGCCGAGGTGAAGGTCAAGTGCAAATGGGTCGAAAGCGATTTCGACGGCATGATTCCGGGCCTGAAGGCCAATAAGTTCGACGGTGTGATCTCGTCGATGACCGTCACCCCGGCTCGCGAAAAAGTCATCGACTTCTCCGAGGAGCTGTTCTCCGGCCCAACCGCTTATGTGTTCAAGAAAGGTTCCGGCCTGAGCGAGGATGTCGCGTCGCTGAAGGGCAAGACCATCGGCTATGAGCAAGGCACTATCCAGGAAGCCTATGCCAAGGCGGTGCTGGACAAGGCCGGGGTCAAAACCCAGGCCTATCAGAACCAGGACCAGGTCTATTCCGACCTGATGTCCGGCCGCCTCGACGGGGCGATCCAGGACATGCTGCAAGCCGAACTGGGCTTTCTTAAGTCGCCAAAAGGCGTCGATTACGAAGTCAGCAAACCGGTCGACAGCGAACTGCTGCCCGCCAAAACTGCGATCGGTATCTCTAAAGGTAACAAAGACCTGAAGGCACTTTTGGATAAAGGTATCAAAGCGTTACACGACGATGGCACCTATGCCACCATTCAGAAGAAACACTTCGGCGATCTGAATCTGCACAGCGGCAAATAATGCCCGGCGCCCATTTCGCGATGGGCGCTTTTTTCATCCGATCAGGTTGCTGATTTATGTTCGAAAACCTACTACAAAACCTGGGGCTTTCAGCCTTCAGCCTCAAGGGCTTTGGTCCGTTGCTGATGGAAGGCACCTGGATGACCATCAAGTTATCGGTGTTGTCGCTGTTGGTGGCCGTGTTGCTGGGCTTGCTCGGTGCCAGTGCCAAGCTGTCAAAAGTCAAACTGGTGCGGATCCCGGCCCAGCTCTATACCACGCTGATTCGCGGCGTGCCGGACCTGGTGCTGATGCTGTTGATCTTCTACAGCCTGCAAACCTGGTTGACGACCTTTACCGACTTCATGGAATGGGAATACATCGAGATCAACCCGTTCAGCGCCGGGGTCATCACCCTGGGCTTCATTTATGGGGCGTATTTCACCGAAACCTTCCGTGGCGCGATTCTCGCGGTCCCACGAGGCCAGGTCGAAGCCGCCACCGCCTATGGCCTCAAACGCGGCCAGCGTTTCCGAATCGTGGTGTTCCCGCAAATGATGCGCTTCGCCCTGCCCGGTATCGGTAACAACTGGATGGTGATGCTCAAGGCGACCGCCCTGGTCTCGATCATCGGCCTGGCCGACCTGGTCAAGGCGGCCCAGGACGCCGGCAAAAGCACTTATCAACTGTTTTATTTCCTGGTGCTTGCCGCGCTGATTTACCTGCTGATCACCAGCGCCTCCAATTTCGTCCTGCGCTGGCTCGAACGCCGTTACGCCGCCGGTACCCGGGAGGCGGTGCGATGATCGAACTCTTGCAGGAATACTGGAGACCCTTTCTTTATACCGACGGCTACAACATCACCGGCCTGGCCATGACCATGTGGCTGCTCAGCGCCTCGATCTTCATCGGTTTCCTGGTGTCGATCCCGCTGTCCATCGCCCGGGTTTCACGCCGCGCCTACATTCGGTTGCCGGTGCAGTTCTACACCTACCTGTTCCGCGGCACGCCGCTGTATATCCAGCTGCTGATCTGCTACACCGGTATCTACAGTCTGGCGGCCGTGCGCGCCCAACCCGTGCTCGATGCGTTCTTTCGCGATGCCATGAACTGCACGATCCTGGCGTTCGCCCTGAACACCTGCGCCTACACCACGGAGATTTTTGCCGGGGCGATCCGCAGCATGGCCCATGGCGAGGTCGAAGCGGCCAAGGCCTACGGGCTGACAGGCTGGAAGCTGTATGCCTACGTGATCATGCCGTCGGCCCTGCGTCGCTCGTTGCCTTATTACAGCAACGAAGTGATTCTGATGCTGCACTCGACCACCGTGGCGTTCACCGCAACCATCCCGGATATCCTGAAAGTCGCGCGGGACGCCAACTCGGCGACCTTCCTGACCTTCCAGTCGTTCGGCATCGCCGCGCTGATCTACCTGACCGTCACCTTTGCGCTGGTCGGCCTGTTCCGCCTCGCCGAACGCCGATGGCTGGCCTTCCTCGGGCCATCCCACTAGGACTTTTCTGCTTCAGGAAACACAGAATGCGCCACCAGATTCATGACCTGCTGGCCCCGCTGCCGGGGACCGCACGACAGATTCACAGCTTCCACTTCGGCCCGCCGTCGGCCAAGGGCAAGATCTACATCCAGTCATCCCTGCACGCCGACGAAATGCCCGGCATGCTGGTGGCCTGGCACCTCAAGCAGCGCCTGGCAGAACTCGAGGCCGACGGCCGCCTGCGCAGCGAAATCGTGCTGGTGCCGGTGGCCAATCCGGTCGGCCTGGAACAGGTCCTGATGGATGTACCCTTGGGCCGCTACGAACTGGAGAGCGGGCAGAACTTCAACCGCTGGTTCGTCGATTTGAGCGAGGAGGTCGGCAATGCAATCGAAGGCCAACTCGGCGACGATCCGCAGCGCAACCTCGACCTGATCCGCGCCAGCCTGCGTGACGCGCTGGGCCGTCAGAGCGCTGCCACCCAACTGCAATCCCAGCGCCTGGTCCTGCAACGGCTGGCCTGCGATGCCGACATGGTGCTGGACCTGCATTGCGATTTCGAAGCGGTCGCCCATCTCTACACCACGCCTGAAGCCTGGCCGCAGGTCGAGCCGCTGGCCCGTTACATCGGTGCCGAAGCCAGCCTGCTGGCCACCGATTCCGGCGGCCAGTCGTTCGATGAGTGCTTCACCCTGCTCTGGTGGCAGCTCCAGGAACGCTTCGGCGAACACTTCGACATACCGCCGGGAAGCTTTTCGGTCACCGTCGAACTGCGCGGCCAGGGCGACGTCAATCACCCGCTGGCCAGCCTCGACTGCCAGGCACTGATCGACTACCTGACGCACTACGGCGCCATCATCGGCGAACCGGCGCCGCTGCCCGCGCTGCCCTACCCGGCCACGCCCCTGGCGGGTGTGGAACCGGTGGCAACCGCCGTCGGCGGATTGCTGGTATTCCTGGCGTTGCCGGGGCAATACCTGGAAGCCGGGCAACTGATCGCCGAAATCATCGACCCGATCAATGATCGCGTCACCCCCGTTCATTGCACCGCCGCCGGGCTGATGTACGCCCGCTCGCTGCGACGCATGGCCACTGCCGGGATGGTGATCGCGCATGTCGCGGGCATCGAAGCCTACCGCAGCGGCTACCTACTTTCGCCTTGAGGATGCATGCCCCATGTACAAACTGACCATCGAAGGCCTGCATAAAAGCTACGGCGATCATGAAGTCCTCAAAGGCGTTTCGCTCAAGGCCAATACCGGTGACGTCATCAGCCTGATCGGCGCCAGTGGCTCGGGCAAAAGCACCTTCCTGCGCTGCATCAACTTTCTCGAACAACCCAACGACGGCACCATGAGCCTCGATGGCCAGAATATCCGCATGATCAAGGACCGCCACGGCATCCATGTCGCCGATGCCGATGAACTGCAGCGGATCCGCACCCGCCTGGCCATGGTGTTCCAGCATTTCAACCTGTGGAGCCACATGACGGTGCTGGAGAACATCACCATGGCGCCGCGCCGGGTGTTGGGTTGTGACAAGAAAGAAGCCGAGGACCGCGCCCGACGCTACCTGGACAAGGTCGGCCTGGCGGCGCGGGTGGCTGATCAGTACCCGGCGTTCCTGTCCGGCGGGCAGCAGCAGCGGGTCGCCATCGCCCGCGCACTGGCCATGGAACCGGAAGTCATGCTGTTCGACGAACCGACCTCGGCGCTCGATCCGGAACTGGTCGGTGAAGTGCTCAAGGTGATCCAGGGCCTGGCCGAAGAAGGCCGGACCATGATCATGGTCACCCACGAAATGAGCTTCGCCCGCAAGGTATCGAGCCAGGTGCTGTTTCTGCACCAGGGGTTGGTCGAGGAGGAAGGCGCGCCGGACGCCGTGCTGGGCAATCCGAGAAGTGAACGCCTGAAGCAGTTCCTCAGCGGTAACTTGAAGTAGCGAGCTTGCTCGCGATGGTCGTTAGCGACAACGCGTGTTTACTGATTAAACGCGGCGCTTTTGGATCCATCGCGAGCAAGCTCGCTCCTACAATTTCCTTATCTGACTGGCATTACGGCAAGCCGGGCTCCTACAGGACCGCGTTGTGTCATTAAACCTTTCGCATGCCGGCGTGGTCACTGAAAGAAGACTTTCAGAGCGCACACCGCCGGCATGGGAACCTCCCCCGACTTCGCCAGACACTGGTTCACCGCGCGCGGCTGGAAGCCGTTCGTCTTTCAGAAACAGGTATGGGCAGCGATAAAAAAAGGCCAGTCCGGGTTGCTGCACGCCAGCACCGGCGCCGGTAAAACCTATGCCGTGTGGTTGGGGGCGCTCGATCGCTTCGCCCGTGCCACCCCTCCCGACGATAAACCGCGCAAACGCAAACCGGTCGCCGAGCCCTTGACGGTGCTGTGGATAACCCCCATGCGCGCCCTGGCCGCCGATACCGCCCGCGCGCTGGAAGCGCCGTTGCACGACTTGCAGATCCCCTGGAGCGTTGGCCTGCGCACCGGCGATACCAGCAGCAGCGAACGCGCACGGCAAAGTCGGCGCCTGCCCTCCGCACTGATCACCACCCCCGAAAGCCTGACCCTGATGCTGGCCCGCGCCGATGCGTTCACAGCACTGTCGACCTTGCGCATGGTGGTGGTCGACGAATGGCACGAATTGCTCGGCAACAAGCGTGGCGTGCAACTGCAACTGGCCCTCGCCCGGTTGCGCCGCTGGCATCCGGAGCTGATCGTCTGGGGCGTTTCCGCAACCCTGGGTAATCAGGCCCACGCCGAGCAGGTATTAATCCCACAGGGCGGTGGTATCAACGTTCAGGGGCAAACATCCAAGGCACTGCAGGTCGACACGTTGCTCCCGCCTGCCCTCGAGCGCTTTCCGTGGGCCGGGCACATTGGCTTGAAAATGTTGCCGGCGGTCGTGGCCGAGCTCGAATCCAGCCCCAGCAGCCTGGTGTTCACCAACACCCGTGCGCAATCGGAAATCTGGTTCCTGGCGCTGCTCGAGGCTCGCCCGGACTGGGCCGGCCTGATCGCCCTGCATCACGGCTCGCTGTCCCGGGACACCCGCGACTGGGTCGAACGAGCGCTCAAGGAAGGTCAGCTCAAAGCCGTGGTCTGCACCTCGAGCCTGGACCTGGGCGTGGACTTCCTGCCGGTCGAACGGGTCCTGCAAATCGGCTCGGCCAAAGGCGTGGCGCGGCTGATGCAGCGTGCGGGGCGTTCCGGCCACGCGCCGGGCCGGGTTTCGCGGGTGACGCTGGTGCCGACGCACAGCCTGGAATTGATCGAAGCCGCCGCGGCACAGGACGCGGTGGCGCAACGCCGGATCGAACCCCGCGAGTCGCCGCACAAGCCGCTGGATGTGCTGGTTCAACACCTGGTGAGCATGGCATTGGGCGGCGGGTTCCTGCCCGATGAGTTGTACGAAGAAGTGCGCGGCGCCTGGGCTTATCGTGATCTCACTCCGCAGGATTGGACCTGGGCCCTGGCGTTCGTACGCCACGGCGGGCTTTCTCTGACAGCCTATCCGGACTATCGCCGGGTCGAACCGGATGAGGACGGCGTCTGGCGCGTGCCGGATGCGCGCTTGGCCCGACGGCATCGCATGAGCATCGGCACCATCGTCAGCGACGCGAGCATCCAGCTGAAGTTCTGGAGCAAAGGCGGCGGTGGCAAACAGCTGGGCAGTGTCGAAGAAGGCTTTATCGCCAGGCTCAAGCCGGGTGACGGTTTTCTGTTTGCCGGACGCTTGCTGGAGCTGGTCCGGGTGGAAAACATGACGGCCTATGTCAAACGCAGTGCCACGAAAAAAGCCGCAGTGCCGCGCTGGAATGGAGGGCGCATGCCATTGTCCAGCGAGTTGGCGCACGCCGTGGTAGCGCGTTTCAGTGCAGCCGACCAGGGCACTTTCATCGGCCCGGAAATGCAGGCCCTGCGCCCGTTATTAGCGGTACAGAAACGCTGGTCCGGGCTGCCCACCGAGACGAGCCTGCTGGCCGAGGTGCTGAAATCCCGCGAAGGCTGGCACCTGTTCCTCTACCCGTTTGCCGGACGCCAGGTGCATTTGGGCCTGGCGAGCCTGCTGGCATGGCGGGTCAGTCAACGGCAGGCCGTCACCTTTTCGATTGCGGTCAACGACTACGGCCTGGAACTGCTCAGCGCCACTCGCGTCGATTGGTCGACGCAGCTGGATCCGCAACTGTTGAGCCCTGACTATCTGTTGAAGGACATTCTCGCCAGCCTGAATGCCGGTGAACTGGCGTTGCGCCGCTTTCGGGAAATCGCGCGCATCGCCGGGCTGGTGTTCGCCGGCTACCCCGGCGCGCCGAAAAGCACGCGCCAGGTTCAGGCGTCGAGCGGCTTGTTCTTTGAAGTGTTTAAACAGTACGACGCCGGGAATCTGCTGCTGGCTCAGGCCGGGGAAGAAGTCCTGCGGGAGGAACTGGATATTCGTCGCCTGGAACAGACCCTGGAGCGGCTCAATCGCCTGCAATTGGACCTGCATCCTGTCAAACGCCCTACTCCCCTCGGGTTTCCGCTGCTGGTGGAGCGGATGCGCGAAAGCATGAGCTCGGAAAAACTTGCCGACCGCATCAGACGCATGGTCAGCGATCTCGAGAAAACCGCCGAAACCGGGAAAGCCTGATGAGTACACCCTATCCGGTCCGCCTGGCCGGTGAAGACCTCTGGTTGCTGCCAGAAAAGGCTGTCTATTGGCCAGCCCAACAGGCGTTGTTGATCGCCGATGTGCATTTCGGCAAGGCCGCCGCTTATCGCAGCCTCGGCCAACCGGTGCCGCAGGGCACCACCGCCAGCAATATTGCGGTGTTGAACGGGTTACTGGCAGCCCTGCCCTGTCGACAGCTGATTTTTCTCGGGGATTTCCTGCACGGGCCCGGCTCCCACGCGAAAGCCACGCTAAGCGCTTTAGCCGAGTGGCGAGCGCAGCACAGCAACCTGCCCATGACGCTGATCCGCGGCAACCATGACAAGCGCGCCGGCGACCCGCCCGTTTCGCTGAATATTCGAGTGGTGCCCGAGCCTTTGCTGCTGGGACCGTTTGCCTTGCAGCACGAACCGACCCCGCATGGGAGTCGGCACGTGCTGGCCGGGCATGTACACCCCGTCTACCGATTGCACGGTCGAGGTCGACAAAGCTTGCGCCTGGCCTGTTTCAGGCTCGGTGACGAGATCAGCCTGTTACCTGCCTTCGGCGCGTTTACCGGGGGTTATCAGGTACAGCAGGATGACAGTGGCAGGATATTCGTCATCGGCGATAACGAAATCTGGCCCATCGGCCTGTAGGAGCGAGCTTGCTCGCGAAAAACCTGAGACCACCGCGGGGTGTCAGGCTTATCGAGTCATCGTTGACGACCATCGCGAGCAAGCTCGCTCCTACAGGGGGACGGGGTGTAATCAGGCAACTGGCGCGGGTGGCGGCTCATCCGGCAGGGTGGGCTCTCCCGGTTCCGTCGGTTGTTCGTTGGGGGTATCGGGATCGGGCTGACCGGGGATGCCCCCCGCCATGATTGGCGGGTGCGCCAACAAGGACCAGGCCAAGACGCCAACCTGATTGGGTTCAAGCCTTGCCAGTTCGGCACTTATTCGCGGATCGATCTTCATGGGACACTCCTGAGCAATGGCCTCGTCCGCTGTGCGCGAACCGGGCAGTACACCCAATAGAGTGTCTACCCGCCCAAGAATTCCCGCCAGCCGCCCGATGAAATGGATCAGGTGCGTGGCAAAGTGACGCCGCGCTGCCCCTGATACTTGCCGCCACGGTCCTTGTAGGAGACTTCGCACTCTTCGTCGGATTCGAAAAACAGCATCTGCGCCACGCCTTCATTGGCGTAGATTTTTGCCGGCAGCGTGGTGGTGTTGGAGAATTCCAGGGTTACATGGCCTTCCCACTCCGGCTCGAGCGGCGTCACGTTGACGATAATGCCGCAACGGGCGTAGGTGCTTTTACCCAGGCAGATGGTCAGCACGTTGCGGGGAATGCGGAAGAATTCCACGGTGCGCGCCAGGGCGAAGGAGTTCGGCGGGATGATGCACACGTCGCTCTTGACGTCGACGAAGCTCTTCTCATCGAAGTTCTTCGGATCGACGGTCGCCGAATTGATGTTGGTGAACACCTTGAATTCATCGGCGCAACGCACGTCGTAGCCGTAGCTCGACACACCGTAGGAAATCACTCGCTCGGCGCCTTCGCCACGCACCTGGCGCTCGACGAAAGGTTCGATCATGCCGTGCTCTTGCGCCATGCGGCGAATCCACTTGTCCGATTTGATGCTCATGGCGGGTGTCCTGAATAGCGAGGTGGAAAAATTCTGTCCGGCATCTTACCGGGCGCGCCGCCGGGTTCAAAGTCCGAGGTACGATTCTCGGCGCCAACCCCTTAATTTGCGGACCTTCGGCACAGAACAATGCACCGTCAGTCACGAAAACAAAGAAACCTTCGCAAGAAACATTGGCACGTTCCGGAAAAAGGGTTAAGGTGGCGCCACTGTGCTGCTTGTGTCACTGAGAATCTCTACACGATATGTTGAATTTCGATCCAACCATCTACAAGAATTTTTCCTGCTCTTTGCACTCAGTCTCGGCCAGGGTTCTTCCTGCGTCGCAGTTATCTTTGTTCAAGGAGTTACACCATGTCTAATCGCCAAACCGGTACCGTTAAGTGGTTCAACGATGAAAAAGGCTTCGGCTTCATCACTCCACAATCCGGTGACGACCTGTTCGTTCACTTCAAAGCTATCCAATCCGACGGCTTCAAAAGCCTGAAAGAAGGCCAACAGGTTTCTTTCATCGCTACCCGCGGTCAGAAAGGCATGCAAGCTGAAGAAGTTCAAGTTATCTAACTTGTACTTGCTTTAGTAAAAGGCCCCGCCCTCAAAAGCGGGGCTTTTTTGTGCCCGTATGTTTTTTGCCGGCACCAAAAAAGATCGCAGCTGCGGCAGCTCCTACAGGATATCCATCAATCCAACGTAGGAGCTGCCGCAGGCTGCGATCTTTTGACCTTCAGCGGTTACCAGGTAACGCCAAAACCAGCCGTATAACGCGTCTTGCTCAGGTCAGCCTCATCGCTACCCTTGATGATGTCCCTCTCGGCCTTCAGGTTCAGTGACGCCCAATCCGTCACCTTGTAACGCAACCCGACCTCGGCATCCAGCGCATAATCCGCCACGCTGCCCAGCGGCTTGCCCACCTCGCCATTGGTGAAGAACTCCACCTTCTTTGCGACCAGATAGCGGTTGTAGTCCCACTTCATGGCGACCGAGTAGAAGTTGTCCTTGCCGCCGTCGCTGTATTCGTAATCTGTGCGGTTGAGCAGCGAGCCCAGGGAGAATGCACCCAGCTCGTCATCCCAGAACTGATAACCGGGACCGGTACCGACAGTGCGCTGACGGGCAAGGTCTTCGACCTTGTCACGCTTGTACACCAGGCGGCCCTGCCAGAACCATTTGTCGGTCAGGAAGCGGTCGAGGGAGTACTCGCCGCGCCAGTTGTCCGTGGTGACCACGTCATCCTGGAATTCGCGGTTGTACTCGCCTTCTGCGGTGTGACGCCATCTGCCATGACGGGCACTGGTCTTGAAGTCGACGTCGTAGTCATCGGTATCGTTTTCTGCGCGCTGATAGTCCAGCGCCACATCGATATTGCCCTTCCACACCAGATCTTCGACCACCGGCTTGGGCTTGAGCATCTGCTGAATGCTGGCCAGCTCCACGGTCTTGGGACCGTCGCCGTTGGCAAGGGTCACCTTGCCGTCTTCCGCCGCATGCAGCGCCTTGGCCTTTTCGCCGGTGTAGGCATCCTGCTTGACCAGCAATTGCTGATCGCTTTCCAAAGTTTTGACTTGCTTCCAGTCGATCGGGACCGCACCGGCATACTCGGTCTGGATCAGCAGCTTGCCACCGTCGAACAAGGTGATCTTGCCGCTCAGTTTGTCACCGTTCTTCAACCAGACGGTGTCGGCAAGCAGGGGCGTGGAAGCCGTGAAGACAGCGAGGCACAGCAGGGTTCTGGACACCATAAGCAAAGACAGGCTCAAGATTGCGAAAAAAAGTCGGCATTATCCATAGGAATAAGACCCCAGCAAGCACTGACCCGACTATTTCTATTGAGTTCATTTCTCAATTGCAGATCCAGGCATTACTCTACAGACGGTAATGCGAATCCCCCCAGGAACTGCGGACGTGACCGACTCAACCGCTGAACATCAAAGCCCGGCGCAAATCCGACGCACGGCTCTCTACCTGACCTTGGCGCAAGTGCCCGCGGGCAAAGTGGTGAGTTACGGTCAACTCGCCGAACTGGCCGGACTGGGTCGCGCCGCCCGCTGGGTCGGCCGGACACTGAGCCAACTGCCCCCTGACAGCAAATTACCCTGGCACCGCGTGCTCGGTGCCGGCGGGCGCATCAGCCTGCCGGTGGGCAGTGTTTCAGGGGATGAACAGCGAGCGCGTTTGCGCATGGAAGGCATCAGTGTCCAGAACAATCGTGTTGATATTCAGCGCCATGGCTGGCGCCCGGTAGAGCACAGCGGTTAGAGTGCGCGCTTTGTTTCCGTAATTCTTGAGGCAGACTCCAGCCCATGCCCCGTAAAACCTGGCGCGCCGCGCTCGCCGCCTATGCCAGCCCTTCAACGCTTGTGCTGTTGTTGCTTGGTTTCGCCGCCGGCCTACCCTACATGCTGGTGTTTTCGACACTTTCAGTCTGGCTGCGTGAAGCCGGCGTGGCTCGCGAAACCATCGGCTATGCAAGCCTGATCGGTCTGGCCTACGCCTTTAAATGGGTCTGGTCGCCGTTGCTCGATCAATGGCGCCTGCCACTGCTCGGCAAGCTCGGTCGCCGTCGCTCCTGGCTGGTGCTCTCCCAGGCACTGGTGATCCTCGGCCTGATCGGGATGGGTTTCTGCGACCCGCAAAAACATTTGTCCTGGCTGATCGCTATCGCCGTGGTCGTCGCCTTCGCCTCCGCGACGCAAGACATCGCGGTTGACGCCTATCGCCTGGAAATCGCCGAAGACAGCCGCCAGGCAGCGCTGGCCGCCAGTTACATGTCCGGTTACCGGATCGCCGCGTTGCTGGCCACCGCTGGCGCGCTGTTCTTCGCCGAAGGCTTCGGCTCCACCGGCTTCAATTACCAGCATTCGGCCTGGGCCGGCACCTACATCCTGTTCGGCGCACTGATGATCCCGGCGCTGCTGACGTCCTTTTTCATGCGCGAACCGCCGGTGCCGCTGCGCACGCAACTGCAGGCCGGTCGCTACAGCTTTGTGCATCAACTGGCGTCGGTCTTCGTACTGATCGTGCTGCTGGTCTCCGTCCCGGCCTTGTTCACCCAGCTCTACAACACCGACTTCGCCAGCGTGCTGTTCCAGGACGAAAGCCTGCTCGACCTGCTGCTCGAAGACCGCGCATTCCTGCGGGCCATCCTCTACACCACCTTGACCGTGCTGTGCCTGTCGTCCGTGGGCCGCCGCGGCCTGGCGCCGGTGCTGACGCCGGTCAACGATTTCATTCTGCGGTACCGCTGGCAGGCGCTGCTGCTGCTCGGACTGATCGCCACCTACCGGATGTCCGATACGGTCATGGGCGTGATGGCCAACGTGTTCTACATCGACCAGGGTTTCACCAAGGATCAGATTGCCAGCGTCAGCAAAATCTTCGGCCTGATCATGACCCTGGTCGGCGCCGGCATGGGCGGCTTGCTGATCGTGCGCTTCGGCATCCTGCCGATCCTGTTCATCGGCGGGATCACGTCGGCCGGCACCAACCTGCTGTTCCTGATGCTCGCCGACATGGGCGCCAACCTGAACATGCTGATCGGCACCATCTCCCTCGACAACTTCAGCTCGGGCCTGGCAACTTCGGCCTTCGTCGCCTACCTGTCGAGCCTCACCAACCTCAAGTTCTCCGCCACCCAGTACGCGCTGCTCAGCTCGATCATGCTGTTGCTGCCACGCTTGATCGGCGGCTACTCAGGGGTGATGGTGGAGAAATACGGCTACCACGACTTCTTCCTGATTACCGCGCTCCTGGGTGTTCCGACGCTGGTGTTGATCGCCGTGCACTGGTACCAGGAGAACCGCCGCGCCGGTCCGACCCCGACACCGGAGCCGGTGCCGACCCAGGTCGCGGAAGAATCCTAGGCGCTTTACGTAGGAAGTTTCGCAAAGGGCGGGTCGATTCCCGCCCTTTGCCACCCCGCCGACCGCACGCCTGTACGCCAGAAGATCTCGCCCGTACAATGCTCCGTCATTTCTAGTCATCAGCAACCGACAACGGCCAACCATGCGCACCAGTCAATTTTTGCTCGCCACACAGAAAGAAACGCCTTCCGATGCGGTCGTGATCAGCCATCAGCTGATGCTGCGCGCCGGCATGATCCGCAAACTCGCCTCGGGCCTGTACACCTGGCTGCCGATGGGCTTGCGAGTGATGCGCAAGGTCGAAGCCATCGTTCGCGAAGAAATGAACGCCGCGGGCTCTCTTGAAGTGTTGATGCCGAGCACGCAACCGGCCGAGCTGTGGCAGGAATCCGGTCGCTGGGAAGAATACGGCCCGGAATTGCTGCGCTTCAAGGATCGCCACGGCCGCGACTTCTGCGCCGGCCCGACCCACGAAGAAGTCATCACCGACCTGATGCGCAACGAGTTGAGCAGCTACAAGCAGCTGCCGATCAACCTGTATCAGATCCAGACCAAATTCCGTGACGAAATCCGCCCACGCTTCGGTTTGATGCGCGGCCGCGAATTCATCATGAAGGACGCCTATTCCTTCCATGCCGACCAGCCTTCGCTGCAGGTCACTTACGACCGCATGTACCAGGCGTACTGCAACGTGTTCACCCGTCTGGGCCTGAAGTTCCGTGCGGTTGAAGCCGACAACGGCTCCATCGGCGGCGCCGGCTCCCACGAGTTCCACGTGCTGGCCGAATCCGGCGAAGACGATATCGTCTTCAGCAACGGTTCCGACTACGCGGCCAACATCGAGAAAGCCGAAGCCGTGCCCCGGGAAACGTCCCGTGCAGCCGCGACGCAAGAGCTGCGCCTGGTCGACACGCCGAACGCCAAGACCATCGCGCAACTGGTCGAAGGCTTCAACCTGCCAATCGAGAAGACTATCAAGACCCTGGTGGTTCACGCCGAAGAGCCAGGCAAGCTGATTGCCCTGATCATCCGCGGCGACCACGAGCTGAACGAAATCAAGGCCGCCAACCAGCCAGGCGTTGCCAGCCCGCTGGTGATGGCGTCCGAAGCCGAACTGCGCGACGCCATTGGCGCCGGTGCCGGCTCCCTCGGCCCGCTGAACCTGCCGCTGCCGATCATCATCGACCGTTCCGTCGAGCTGATGAGCGACTTCGGCATCGGCGCCAACATCGACGACAAGCACTACTTCGGCGTGAACTGGGAGCGTGATCTGCCGGTACCGACCGTGGCCGACCTGCGTAACGTCGTGGCCGGTGACCCAAGCGCGGATGGCAAGGGCACCCTGGAAATCAAGCGCGGCATCGAGGTCGGGCACATTTTCCAGCTGGGCAACAAATACAGCAAAGCGATGAAGTGCGAAGTGCTGGGCGAGAACGGCAAGCCGGTGACCCTGGAAATGGGCTGCTATGGCATTGGCGTGTCCCGCGTGGTGGCTGCGGCCATCGAACAGAACAACGATGCAAACGGCATTATCTGGAGCGACACCCTGGCCCCCTTCCAGGTCGCCCTGGTACCGCTGCGCTACGAAACCGAACAGGTTCGCGAAGCCACCGACAAGCTGTATGCAGAACTGACTGCCGCCGGCTTCGAAGTGCTGCTGGACGATCGCGACAAGAAAACCAGCCCGGGCATCAAGTTCGCGGACATGGAGCTGATCGGCATTCCGCACCGGATCGTGGTCAGTGACCGCGGCCTCGCCGATGGCAATCTGGAATACAAGAGCCGCACCGAGCCCGAGGCGCAAGCGCTGCCGGTCGCTGACGTGCTGTCTTTCCTCCAGGCCCGTATCCGCCGCTGACACCAGATAGAGAAGTCATGTTCAAGCGAAACACCTTAGGCCTCGGTGGTGCCGCCTTGTGCGGCACCCTGCTGGTCAGCGGCTGTGCCAATCACATGTCGCAACGCAGCGAGCACGAGGAACGTGTCGAGCGCAAATTGCTCGATCACAGCCTGCAGATCGATGTCGGCGAGCCCAAGGTGCTTGAGCTGCCGCAACGGCGGGTGAAAATCCACGAGCAGAAGACCTTCGAAGTCACCGAATTCGAAGTCACGCGCCACTATGATCGCTACACGCCGTACCAACCCTGGCGGGAGGTCTATGAGATTCCGCTGGGCGCGGTGGCGGTGGTGGGCGGTGTCGGCGCCAATGTGCTCAACGTGTTCGCCCTCGGCAACCTTCCGGACAGTGTGACCCGGGACTGGTTCAGCTACGGTTTCGCCGGGCTCAACCCGTTCATGAACGCGCAGTCCAATGGTCGTGCGCAGCAGAACCTGGCCGGCATCGACGAAGTCCAGCTGGACAAGCGCACCGAGTACTCGAGCCTGCCGTGGAGCGAGCGCCCGGTCGAGGTCAAGGCCGGCAAGGAAACCTTCCAGCTCAATACCGACAAAAACGGCATTTTGCGCGTGAACCTGCTGGACAGCCCGTTCGCCGAACATGACATCAACCATCTGAGCCGACTGCTGATCACTGTCGCGGACGCCCAGGACGACGTGCACTCCGACTCGTCCCTGGCGGTCAGCAGTGGCTTGCGCGGCAAACTGCTCGAAGCGCACGGGCTGATTTACGACGACCTCGAAGACGACGAAGTGAGCCAGTGGGTACACCGGGTCAAGCGTCTGTCGGAACTGGGCCTGGAAGAAGAAGCCACGGAGCTGGAGCAAAGCCTGATCGAACTGACCCGCAACGATCCGGAGCTGCAGACCGAATTCCTCAAGTCATTGACCCGGGATGCCGGGCGATTGGTGGCGGATCCGGGACCGAATTAAAAGCAAAAGCAAAAAGCTTCGCGAGCAAGCCCGCTCCCACAAGGGATTTGAGGCGGTCACAAATCATGTGTCTGCAGCAAATCCCTTGTGGGAGCGGGCTTGCTCCGGGCGGCGTTCCGAGGAAGGCGGCCTCACATTCATCACCCCATCAAAACTCTGCCACTACCGCTCAAACAACTCCATCTGCTCAAACCCACCGCGCAAATCCTCCAGCCTGACCCCAATCCCCAACAACCGCACCGGCTTCCCGCCGCGATTGAACGCCTGGGTCAGCAACAGCTGATAACTTCCCAGATCCCGACCTGCCCCGGCCTGCTCCAGCGTGGTCTGGGTAAAGTCATGGAATTTCACTTTGACGAACGGCTTGCCCGGCCGATAACTGCTGTCGATTCGCGCCATCCGTCCGGCCAGAGTCTCCAGCAGCTCGGGTAATTTATCCAGGCAGCTCACCAGATCTGGCAAATCCACGTCGTAGGTGTTTTCCACGCTGATCGACTGGCGACGACTGTCGTTGTGCACCAGACGGTCATCGATCCCACGGGCCAGGCTCCAGAGCCGCTCACCAAAGCTGCCGAATTCGCGCACCAGTGCCAACTTGTCCCATTCGCGCAAATGCGAGCAGTCGACGATACCCAGCCGGCCCAGCTTGTCGGCAGTGACCTTGCCCACCCCGTGCAACTTACTGACCGGCAGACCGCTGACAAAGTCCTCCACCTGATCCGGTGTAATGACGAACAAGCCGTTGGGTTTCTTCCAGTCGCTGGCGATCTTGGCAAGAAACTTGTTCGGTGCGACGCCGGCCGAGACGGTGATGTGCAACTGATTGGACACCCGTCGCCGGATGTCCTGGGCAATGCGTGTGGCGCTACCACCGAAATGCGCACTGTCCGACACATCGAGGTACGCCTCATCGAGGGAGAGCGGCTCGATCAAGTCGGTGTAATCGCGAAAGATCGAGTGAATTTCCTTGGACGCTTCTCTATAGGCGTCCATGCGCGGCTTGACGATGGTCAGGTCCGGGCACAGCTTCAAGGCATGCCCCGACGACATGGCCGAACGCACGCCGTACGCCCGCGCTTCATAATTGCAGGTAGCGATCACTCCCCGCCGATCGGCCGCCCCACCCACCGCCAGCGGTTTACCGGCCAGGCGCAGGTCGTCACGCATCTCGATGGCGGCGTAGAAACAGTCACAATCGACGTGAATGATTTTTCGCTGGGTCATATAAAAGCGGTATTCATGGGCTGGAAATGCGGTCAGGCCGTGTCGGACAGGCAGTATCTCACCGGCACCTGTATATAGCACCAGTACTCGGAATGTTCTTTTTCATACGTAGGAAAAGTATCGGATGAATTTAATGACTCAATCGAACCATTTCACCCAATAGAGCCGCAGGCCTTGCCACACCTGCCTCACAGACGTTAAGACCCACCCCCTTGGAGAGCTAAGCGATTGAACAGGAACAGGTTTTTTCAGGATTAGGCTTGACACCCGCGCCATCCTCTGTAGAATCCGACACACAGACGCGGGATGGAGCAGTCTGGTAGCTCGTCGGGCTCATAACCCGAAGGTCGTCGGTTCAAATCCGGCTCCCGCAACCAAACATCAAGAAAGGCTACTCGAAAGAGTGGCCTTTTTTGTGCGCGCCTGTTTTGTATGAGTGCAGCGCTTACCCATCGCCAGCCCAGGAAGATAAATCGTTCTGATTCCTGAACTTAGGTCTCCCCTGCGACGATTTGCGACTGATTTGCGCTTATTCGACCCGTTTCAGGATTAAAGGTTGACTCTGCGCCGTGCGCCTGTAAAGTGCCGCCACACAGACGCGGGATGGAGCAGTCTGGTAGCTCGTCGGGCTCATAACCCGAAGGTCGTCGGTTCAAATCCGGCTCCCGCAACCAAACACCAAGAAAGGCTACTCGAAAGAGTGGCCTTTTTTGTGCGCGCCTGTTTTGTACGGGGGCAGGCGCTTACCCATCGCAGTGCGGAAAGAGAAATCGTTCTGATTCCTGAACTTAGGTCTCCCCTGTCGCGGCTTGCCATTCATTTGCTCTTATTTGACCAGGTTCAGGATTAACGGTTGACACTCCGCCGTTCGCCTGTAGAATGCCGCCACACAGACGCGGGATGGAGCAGTCTGGTAGCTCGTCGGGCTCATAACCCGAAGGTCGTCGGTTCAAATCCGGCTCCCGCAACCAAACATCAAAAAAGGCTACTCGAAAGAGTGGCCTTTTTTGTATCTGTTGAAAAAATCCTTTCGCAACAATGACCTGCCATCAGCGAATGAGGCCCACTGTAGGCGCGAGCTTGCTCGCGATGGGCGTTAACGAACGGTGCTTACCGGTTAAAAACGGCGCTCTCGAGTCCATCGCGAGCAAGCTCGCTCCTACAATTTCCTGCGACCGCAGACAAAAACCTCTATGACTGACGATGTGCCGTCGCCGGATCCCGGTGAGAGGCATTAATATTTGTAATTATTTTTTCTACAGGGATTGGTAACTTGGCTGGATACCCCCATCCTGTCGCGCACAATCCAAGAGGTGATTGATGCGCGCCAACTCGTCTGATCCACAAGACACCGTCACAGCGACACAACCGATCAAGGCCGAGCGTCTGCGCTTGCTGGACCTGATCAGCAAATACCGCCAACCCCTGGGCCTGGCCGTCACTCTGCTGTTGTTCGCTATCGCGCTGATCGCCTGTCGCCACCTGCTGAGCGAACTCGATCTGTACGCGCTGCACGACTCGATTCTCGAAGTACCGCAACCGGCGCTGCTCGGCGCACTGGCTGCGACCTTGGTCGGCTTCATCATTTTGCTCGGCTACGAATGGTCCGCCAGCCGGTATGCCGGCGTGACACTGGCGCCGCGCATCCTCGCCCTGGGCGGGTTCACCGCATTCGCCATCGGCAATGCCATCGGTCTTTCGATGCTCTCGGGAGGCTCGGTCCGCTACCGTTTATATGCGCGTCATGGCCTGGGGGCTTCGGAAGTCGCCCACATGACGCTCTTTGCCAGCCTCTCGCTCGGGTGCGCCCTGCCCCCGCTCGCGCGCTCGCCACCCTCAGCGACCTGCCGGCCGCTTCCGTCGCCCTGGGCCTGTCCGAGCTAGTGCTGGGGGCGATCGCCGTCGCCGTACTGCTGCTTTTTACGGTGCTGGCGATCGGCATCTACCGCCGTCGCCTGCCGGAACAGCCTTACCCGGATAATCTGCTGGTCAAGGTCGGTCGCCGCACCTTGCGCCTGCCAGGGCGTCGCCTGACGTTCCTGCAATTGGTCATCACTGCCCTGGACGTGGCCGCCGCCGCGACGTGCTGTATCTATTGCTGCCCGAAGCCCCGCCCTTTGGCGCCTTCTTGCTGGTGTACCTGCTGGCCCTGGCGGCCGGGGTGCTCAGCCACGTGCCCGGCGGTGTCGGGGTGTTCGAGGCCATCCTGCTGGCCGCCTTCGCCGACAAGCTCGGTGCCGCGCCACTGGCTGCCGCGCTGCTGCTCTATCGCCTGATCTATGTGGTGCTGCCGTTGCTGGTGGCCTGTCTGCTGCTGCTGATCAACGAAGGCCAGCGTCTGTTTCAGACCCGCCAGACACTGCGCGCCGCATCCGGCCTGGCCGCACCGATCCTGGCGGTGCTGGTGTTTCTATCCGGCGTGGTGCTGCTGTTCTCCGGCGTGACCCCGGAAATCGATACGCGCCTGGAACACATCGGTTTTCTGATTCCGCATCGACTGGTCGACGCCTCGCACTTCGGCGCCAGCCTGGTCGGCGTGCTGTGCCTGCTGCTGGCCCAAGGTCTGCGCCGGCGCCTGTCGGCCGCGTGGATGCTGACCACCATTCTGTTGCTGGTGGGTGCCCTGCTCTCGCTGCTCAAGGGCTTCGACTGGGAGGAAGCCTGCCTGATGACCCTGACCGCGAGCCTGCTGGGGGTTTTCCGGCGCTCGTTCTATCGCCCCAGCCGCCTGACCGAACTGCCCTTTTCGCCACTGTATCTGGTGTCCAGCCTGTGCGTGCTCGGCGCGTCGATCTGGCTGCTGCTGTTCGCCTATCAGGACGTTCCCTACAGCCATCAACTCTGGTGGCAGTTCACCCTCGACGCCGATGCCCCCCGTGGCTTGCGTTCGCTGCTGGGTGCCGCCGTCCTGCTGCTGGTGGTGTCCCTGACCTGGCTGCTGCGCACCGCGCGCCCGGTGATCCATCTACCCACGCCCGATGAGCTGGATCGCGCGACCAAAATCCTCATGGCTTCCGCCCAACCGGATGGCGGCCTGGCCCTGACCGGTGACAAGGCGCTGCTGTTCCACCCTGACGACCAGGCGTTCCTGATGTACGCACGCCGTGGTCGCAGCCTGGTGGCCTTGTATGACCCGATCGGCCCGGCCCAGCAACGGGCCGAGATGATCTGGCAGTTCCGCGACCTGTGTGACCTTCACCACGCCCGCCCGGTGTTCTATCAGGTGCGCGCCGAGAACCTGCCGTACTACATGGACATCGGCCTGACGGCGATCAAGCTCGGCGAAGAAGCCCGGGTCGATCTGCAGCGCTTCGACCTCGAAGCCAAGGGCAAAGAGATGAAGGACCTGCGCTACACCTGGAACCGTGGCACCCGCGACGGCCTGTCGCTGGAGATCCATGAGCCGGGGCAAGCGCCGATGGATGAGCTCAAGGTGATCTCCGATGCCTGGCTGACCGGCAAGAACGTGCGCGAGAAGGGTTTCTCCCTCGGCCGTTTCAGCGATGCCTACCTCAAGCATTTCCGCATCGCGGTGATTCGGTTCGAAGGTCGCCCGGTGGCGTTCGCCAACCTGCTGGAGACCTTCGGCCATGACCTGGCCAGCCTCGACCTGATGCGCGCGCACCCGGAGGCCCCCAAGCTGACCATGGAGTTCATGATGGTCGGCCTGATCCAGCATTATAAAAATCATGGCTACGCGCGTTTCAGCCTGGGCATGGTGCCGTTGTCGGGGTTGCAACCCCGTCGCGGCGCACCGCTGACCCAGCGCCTGGGCTCGATGGTGTTCCGCCGTGGCGAGCAGCTCTACAACTTCCAAGGCTTGCGCCGCTTCAAAGACAAGTTCCAGCCTGACTGGGAACCCCGTTATATGGCCGTGCCCGCCGGACTCGATCCGCTGGTAGCCCTGGCCGACACTGCCGCCCTGATTGCGGGCGGCTTGACTGGATTGGTGAAACGCTGATGATTCAACGCTCCCTGCGGTACGTACTGAGCACACTGGTAGTGCTGGCCCTGGTCCTTGGCGGCGGTTATTGGTACCTCAAACGTCCGGCACCCGAACCCACCCTCGAACAGCTGGCACCCGCCGACGGTGCGGCGATGACTCGAGTCATCCCCGGCAACACACCGCGCGCCCAGGTGCTGGTGGCGGTCAACGCAGACCAGAAGCTCAGCGACAAACAACTGCTGACCCTCAGCCGCAGCGGCTCGGCGCAGATCGTCCAGGTGATCCTGCCCAAAGATTGCCTGCTGCAAAGTCGTGCCCTGCAATCCGGCCTGAGAGAACTCAAAGGCCCGGCGACGCTGGTCAGCGGCATCGGCCCAGGCGCCGTGCTCGCCTGGCGCTGGCTGTCCGAACAGAAGAACGACAAGGCCCAGGCCGTGTCGGTGGACCTGGCCCTGGAAAAACCCGGTTGCACGCATCTGCTGCCGAAAAGCGCCTCCCACGGTCACTGGCTGGTGGCCTGGAACGACAATCCGGATGACACCAGCGCCGGCTTCGTGCGCGATCAGCCGAACGCCGAAACCAGCATCAGCGACTACGACATCAACCTGCCGCAAGTGCTGAACAACGAACTGCGCAAGTTCCTGGTCGGTGGCGACAAAGCCGCTGGCGGCCTGCAGATCCCGGTGGTCGAAGTGCCGGCCGGCCAAGCCCGGGACACGGTCACCCTGTTCCTGTCCGGCGACGGCGGCTGGCGCGACCTGGACCGCGACGTGGCGGGCGAGATGGCCAAGATCGGCTATCCGGTGGTCGGCATCGATACCCTGCGCTACTACTGGCAGCACAAGAGCCCTGAGCAAAGCGCGCTGGACCTGGCCGAACTGATGCAGCATTACCGGCAGAAATGGGGCACCAAACGCTTCATCCTCACGGGTTACTCGTTCGGCGCCGACGTCCTCCCGGCGATCTACAACCGCCTGGAGCCCGCGGAGCAACAACGGGTCGACGCCATTATCCTGCTGGCCTTCGCCCGTACCGGCAGCTTCGAAATCGAAGTCGAAGGCTGGCTCGGCAACGCTGGCAAGGAAGCCGCCACCGGCCCGGAAATGGCCAAGCTGCCGGCGGAGAAAGTGGTGTGCATCTACGGGGAAGAAGAAGTCGACGAGAGCGGCTGTACCGACAAGACGGCCGTGGGTGAGGCGATGAAGCTGCCTGGCGGGCATCACTTTGATGAGAACTACCCGGCTTTGGCCCAGCGGTTGGTGGATGTGATCGAGAAGCGCCAGGCGAAGGAAACGGCGCTGTAGGAGCAAGCTTGCTCGCGATGGACGTCAACGATAGCGCATTCATCCTGGATGAACGTGTTGCTTTCGAGTCCTTCGCGAGCAAGCTCGCTCCTATAGGTGATCAGGCGCCCCGCCCACAAAAAAGCCCCCGCTGCCTTCACGGCAACGGGGGCTTTTTGATGGGGCTTACATTTCCACCTGGGTACCCAACTCAATCACCCGGTTCAATGGCAGATTGAAGAACCGCAAATTCCCGTTGGCATTCTGCAACATGAAGGCGAACAGCGCCTCGCGCCAGCGGGCCATGCCTTCGAGCTTGGAGGCGATGACCGTCTCTCGGCTGAGGAAGTAGGTGGTGCGCATCGGGCTGAAGTCCAGGTCATCGAGATGACACAGTTTCAGCGCCTGCGGCACGTCCGGCTCATCGATGAAACCAAAGTGCAGGATCACCCGGAAGAAGCCTTCGCCGTGGGATTCGACCTCGAAGCGCCGCGTCGGCGGTACCCGCGGAATGTCTTCGTAGACCACCGTCAGCAGCACCACTTGCTCGTGCAACACCTGGTTATGCAGCAGGTTGTGCAGCAACGCGTGGGGCACGGCGTCCGGGCGGGCGGTGAGGAACACCGCAGTGCCCTGGACGCGATGCGGTGGTTGGACGGCGATGCTGCTGATGAAGATCGGCAGCGGCAATCCGCCCTCGTCGATTCGGTCGACCAGCAGTTGCTTGCCGCGCTTCCAGGTGGTCATCAGCACGAACAGCACGATACCGGCGATCACCGGGAACGCCCCGCCCTGCACGATTTTCGGCACGTTGGCGGCGAAGTACAGACCGTCCACCAACAGGAAGCCGAGCAACACCGGGACGGCGAGGACCGGTGGCCATTTCCACAGCAACAGCATCACTGCCGAGACCAGGATAGTGGTCATCAGCATGGTGCCGGTCACCGCCACCCCGTAGGCCGAGGCCAGGGCGCCGGAGGATTCGAAACCCAGCACCAACAGGATTACGCCGACCATCAGCGACCAGTTCACCGCGCCGATGTAGATCTGGCCCTGTTCGGCACTGGAGGTGTGCTGAATGTGCATGCGCGGAATGTAGCCGAGCTGGATCGCCTGGCGGGTCAGGGAGAACGCCCCGGAGATCACTGCCTGGGAAGCGATGACCGTCGCCATGGTCGACAGGCCGACCAGCGGAATCAAGGCCCAGCTTGGCGCCAGCAGGTAGAACGGATTGCGCGCGGCTTCCGGATCACCGAGCAGCAGCGCGCCCTGGCCGAAGTAGTTCAGAACCAGCGCCGGCAACACCAGGATGAACCACGCCCGCGCAATCGGCTTGCGACCGAAGTGGCCCATGTCGGCGTACAGCGCTTCGGCACCGGTCAACGCCAGCACCACCGCGCCAAGGATCGCCACGCCCATGCCGGGATGCACGATGAAGAAACGCACGCCCCACACCGGGTTCATCGCCCACAACACTTCCGGGTGCTGCAGGATGCCGTAGACGCCCAGCGCCCCGAGCACGACAAACCAGGTGACCATGATCGGCCCGAACAGAATGCCGATCCGCGCGGTGCCGTGACGCTGAATCAGGAACAGCGCCACCAGCACGATCAACGACAGCGGCACCACCCAATGATCGATCCCCTCGAACGCCAGTCCCAGCCCTTCAATGGCCGAGAGCACGGAAATCGCCGGCGTGATCATGCTGTCGCCATAAAACAGCGCAGCACCGATCAGCCCGCACACCACCAGCAGGGTACGCAACCTGGGATGCCCGGCCGCCGCCCGCCGGGCCAGGGCGGTAAGGGCCATGATCCCGCCTTCGCCCTGGTTATCGGCGCGCAGGACAAACATCATGTACTTGATCGAGACGACCCAGATCAGCGACCAGAAGATCAGCGCCAGAATCCCCAGCACCCCGTCATGGTTGACGGGCACGCCATAGCCACCGGAAAACACTTCTTTAAGGGTGTACAGCGGGCTTGTGCCGATATCGCCATACACCACCCCGACCGCCGCGACCAGCATGCCGATCGGCTTGGCCGCCGAATGCTCGGAACCCGCCGCCTGACTACTTGCCTGACCCATCCACCACTCCTACACCCAGATCCGGACTTCTTTGAAAGAAGCACTATGCTTTGCCGTGCAGCATGCGCTGTTTTACTTGTTGTTACAGACGTTTTATTGACTGTAGAAATCGGTAAAGCGTAACGGCGCGAAGCATAGCGCAGCACTCGTCGTATTTCCCCGTATAAAGCTGGTCAAGTGCGCCTCTCATCGCTAGAATTGCGCACTTTTTGATCAGAGACGCGATAAAGCGTCCGTCTGTCGCCTTGCCGATCACGGCTGGAGGCGTCACAAATACCGAGGTTAGACATGTCCACCACTCCTGCGCCGGCCAATCCAAAGGTTGGCTTCGTATCCCTGGGTTGCCCCAAAGCACTGGTCGATTCCGAGCGCATCCTTACCCAGCTGCGCATGGAAGGCTATGACGTCGTGTCCACCTATCAGGACGCCGACGTCGTGGTGGTCAACACCTGCGGCTTCATCGATTCGGCCAAGGCCGAGTCCCTGGAAGTGATCGGCGAAGCCATCAAGGAAAACGGCAAGGTCATCGTGACCGGCTGCATGGGCGTCGAAGAAGGCAACATTCGCAAGGTGCATCCGAGCGTGCTGGCCGTGACCGGCCCGCAACAGTACGAGCAAGTGGTCAACGCCGTGCACGACGCCGTGCCGCCGCGCCAGGATCACAACCCGCTGATCGACCTGGTGCCGCCGCAGGGGATCAAGCTGACCCCGCGTCACTACGCCTACCTGAAGATTTCCGAAGGCTGCAACCACAGCTGCAGCTTCTGCATCATCCCGTCGATGCGCGGCAAACTGGTCAGCCGTCCGGTCGGTGACGTGCTCGACGAAGCCCAGCGCCTGGTCAAGGCCGGGGTCAAGGAGCTGTTGGTGATCTCGCAAGACACCAGCGCCTACGGCGTCGACGTGAAGTACCGCACCGGGTTCTGGAACGGCGCGCCGGTGAAAACCCGCATGACCGAACTCTGCGAAGCCCTGAGCAGCCTCGGTGTCTGGGTGCGCCTGCACTACGTTTACCCGTACCCGCACGTCGACGAGCTGATCCCGCTGATGGCCGCCGGCAAGATCCTGCCGTACCTGGACATCCCGTTCCAGCACGCCAGCCCGAAAGTCCTGAAAGCCATGAAACGCCCGGCCTTCGAAGACAAGACCCTGGCCCGCATCAAGAACTGGCGCGTGATCTGCCCGGACCTGATCATCCGGTCGACCTTCATCGTCGGCTTCCCTGGCGAAACCGAAGAAGATTTCCAGTACCTGCTGAACTGGCTGACCGAAGCCCAACTCGACCGTGTCGGCTGCTTCCAGTACTCGCCGGTCGAAGGCGCACCGGCCAACCTGCTGGACGCGGCCATCGTGCCGGACGACGTCAAGCAAGACCGCTGGGACCGCTTCATGGCGCACCAGCAGGCCATCAGTTCGGCGCGCCTGCAAATGCGCGTCGGCCGTGAAATCGAGGTGCTGGTCGATGAAGTCGACGAGCAAGGCGCGGTCGGCCGCTGCTTCTTCGACGCCCCGGAAATCGACGGTAACGTGTTCATCGACAACGGCAGCAACCTGAAACCAGGCGATAAAGTCTGGTGCAAAGTGACTGACGCCGACGAATACGACCTGTGGGCTGAACAGATCTAAACGCAATAAATACGAAAAGCCCTGCTCTCTTGACGAGATGCGGGGCTTTTTTACGTCTATCGTTTTGTGGGAGAAAGGACTCGCACGATCAACTGCCAAAAGGGGCATTCGGCCATGCGCCAACATTCGGTCGTCCAAACGCCGAAACAGAGCGACTACAAAGAACTGACGCAGGTGTGGGAAGCCTCGGTGCGCGCCACCCACGACTTTCTGCCCGACAGTTACATCGAACTGCTGAAGAACCTGGTGCTGACCCGCTACCTCGATGCGGTCATGCTCATCTGCACCAAAGACTCACGCCAGCGCATCACCGGGTTTGCCGGGGTCGCGGCGGGCAAGATCGAAATGCTCTTCATCGACCCGGCGCACCGCGGCCAGGGGCTGGGCAAGCAGTTGTTGCGGTATGCCCTGGAGCACCTGAATGCCAACGAACTGGATGTCAACGAACAGAACCCGCAAGCCCTGGGGTTCTATTTCAAACAGGGCTTCGAGGTGATCGGCCGTTCGGAAGTCGATGGCATGGGCCAGCCGTATCCGCTGTTGCATATGCGCCTGCGTCAGGCACAGCAATTGAAACGCAATGCCTGACACAACACAAAACCCTGTAGGAGCTGGCTTGCCAGCGAAGGCGGCCTCAAGCCATACAGCGCTTATGAGGACGCCTTCGCCGGCAAGCCGGCTCCTACAAGGTCCCTTCGCTGCGGTGCGGTGATCCGCCAAGCCACACACAAAAAGCTGTACGGTGCAAATCGAGCCGGGCTTAACCGGCGCCAGGCAGGTACAATGCCCACCCCTTTTTTGTTACGGCCCTGTCATGACTGACCCGATTCGACTCTCCAAACGCCTCATCGAACTCGTCGGCTGTTCCCGTCGGGAGGCTGAGCTGTTCATCGAGGGCGGCTGGGTCACCGTGGACGGTGAAGTCATCGACGAGCCGCAGTTCAAGGTCGACACCCAGAAAGTCGAGCTCGATCCAGAAGCGAAAGCCACTGCGCCCGAGCCGGTGACCATCCTGTTCAACGTTCCGGCGGGCATGGATGCGGACACGGCCCTGGCGACCATCAGCGCCGAGACCCTGAGCGAAGAACACCGCTTCAGCAAACGCCCGCTCAAGGGCCACTTCCTGCGCCTGACCGCCAGTACCGACCTGCAGGCCAACGCCAGCGGTTTGCTGGTGTTCACCCAGGACTGGAAGATCCTGCGCAAGCTCACCGCCGACTCCGCCAAGATCGAGCAAGAGTATGTGGTCGAGGTTGAAGGCGACATGGTGGCGCACGGCCTCAATCGCCTGAACCACGGCCTGACTTACAAGGGCAAGGAATTGCCGCCGGTCAAAGCCAGCTGGCAGAACGAAAACCGCCTGCGTTTTGCGATGAAGAACCCACAACCGGGGGTGATCGCCCTGTTCTGCCAGGCCGTCGGCCTGAAGGTCGTCGCCATCCGCCGCATCCGCATTGGCGGTGTATCCATTGGCAAAGTACCCTTGGGGCAATGGCGCTACCTGACCGGCAAAGAGAAGTTCTGAGACTGCTCACGCCGCCACACATTCTGGCGCCGCTGCTTATGCGGCGCCCACTGCCGATTATCAGGATTGCACACCATGATTCATAACGACGTACTGCGCAGCGTGCGCTACATGCTCGACATCAGCGACAAGAAAGTCATCGAGATCATCAAGCTCGGCGGCATGGACGTGACCCTGCCAGACCTGCTGACGTACCTCGACAAGAAAGAAGAAGACGAAGAAGGCTTCGTCCGCTGCCCGGACGACGTCATGGCGCATTTTCTCGATGGCCTGGTGATCTTCAAGCGCGGCAAGGACGAAAGCCGTCCGCCGCAGCCGATCGAAACGCCGGTGACCAACAACATCATCCTGAAGAAACTGCGCGTAGCCTTCGAACTGAAGGAAGACGACATGCACGCGATCCTCAAGGCCTCCGAATTCCCGGTGTCCAAGCCGGAGCTGAGCGCGCTGTTCCGCAAGTTCGGCCACACCAACTACCGTGCGTGCGGCGACCAATTGCTGCGCAACTTCCTCAAGGGCCTGACCCTGCGCGTGCGCGTGTAGGAACCGGCTTGCTGGCGATGGCGATCACACCATCGCCACCGACCCAGCGGTGGCTCGGGTTATCATGCCCACCCTCATTCCCCTTCGACCCCAACCCATGACCTACAGCGTTTCCCCCATCGGCTTCGTGCGCTCCTGTTTCAAGGAGAAGTTCGCCATTCCGCGCCAGCCGCAACTGGCCCCCGCCGCTCGCGGCGTGCTGGAACTGGTGGCACCGTTCGATCAGGGTGACGCGGTGCAGGGCCTGGAGCAGGTCAGCCACGTCTGGCTATTGTTCCTGTTTCATCAGGCCCTGGAAGAAAAGCCCCGCCTGAAAGTCCGCCCGCCTCGCCTCGGCGGCAACAAGTCCATGGGGGTATTTGCCACCCGTGCGACCCATCGGCCCAATGGCATCGGGCAATCCGTGGTGAAGCTGGACAAGGTCGAAGCCGGTCGCCTGTGGATATCCGGCATCGACTTGCTCGACGGCACGCCGATCCTCGACATCAAACCTTACGTGCCGTACGCCGATATCATCGATACGGCGTCCAACAGCATCGCCAGCGCTGCGCCGCAGATGATTCCCGTGCAGTGGACGGCTTCAGCATTGCAACAGGCGCACGGGCACGCTCAGCGCCTTGGCGAGCCCTTGGTGGAGCTGATCGAGCAATGCCTGGCGCAGGATCCGCGCCCGGCTTACCAGACGCCTGCGCCAGAGCGGGAATATGGGGCGCAGTTGTGGGATGTGGACGTGCGGTGGCATTACCCCGAGGCGGGCCTGATCCGCGTCCTTGAAGTCATTCCCGTGCGTCGGCCATAAAAAAGCCCGCATGACCTTCTCAGGTCATGCGGGCTTTCTGTAGGAGCTGGCTTGCCAGCGAAGGTCTTGAATGCGCCGCGTTTACCCGGTAAACACGCGTTATCGTTAACGACCTTCGCTGGCAAGCCAGCTCCTACTCAAGTGACCTGCGGTCACTTTTCGACGAAGGCACGCTCGATCAGGTAGTCACCCGGCTCGCGCATCCGCGGCGAGACTTTCAGGCCGAAGCTGTTCAACACTTCGCTGGTCTCGTCGAGCATGCTCGGGCTGCCGCACAACATGGCGCGATCGTCCTGCGGGTTGATCGGTGGCAGGCCGATATCGCTGAACAGCTTGCCGCTGCGCATCAGGTCGGTCAGGCGACCTTCGTTCTCGAACGGCTCACGGGTCACGGTCGGGTAGTAGATCAACTTGTCACGCAGGGCGTCGCCGAAGAACTCGTTCTGCGGCAGGTGCTCGGTGATGAATTCGCGATAGGCGACTTCGTTGACGTAACGCACGCCGTGGCACAGGATCACTTTTTCGAAACGCTCGTAGGTTTCCGGGTCCTGGATGACGCTCATGAACGGCGCCAGGCCGGTACCGGTGCTGAGCAGGTACAAATGTTTGCCAGGCTTCAAGTCGTCCAGCACCAGCGTGCCGGTAGGCTTCTTGCTGATGATGATCTCGTCGCCTTCCTTCAGGTGCTGCAACTGGGAAGTCAGCGGGCCATCAGGCACCTTGATGCTGAAGAACTCCAGATGCTCTTCCCAGTTCGGGCTGGCAATCGAGTAAGCACGCATAAGCGGGCGGCCGTTGGGCTGTTGCAGGCCGATCATCACGAACTGACCGTTCTCGAAGCGCAGGCCCGGATCGCGGGTGCACTTGAAGCTGAACAGAGTGTCGTTCCAGTGGTGAACACTGAGGACACGCTCGTGGTTCATGTTGCTCATGTACGTGGGACTCCTGGAGATTTGTCTGCGCGCGCTCTGCGCCTGCTCTGAAAAAAAGAGCTGCTGTGCGCAATTGCATCGCATTCTAATGGCAGCCACAATATCTGTTAACTGGATTATTAAGATAAGGGTTATCGGTTATATCGATATGCGATTTACTCTCCGTCAACTTCAAGTATTCGTCGCCGTCGCCCAGCAGGAAAGCGTATCCCGCGCGGCGGGTCTGCTCAACCTCTCGCAATCGGCGGCGAGCACCTCGATCACCGAGCTCGAGCGCCAATGCAGCTGCCAGCTGTTCGACCGCGCAGGCAAACGGCTGGCCCTCAACGCCCTCGGCAAACAGCTGTTGCCGCAAGCGGTGGCACTGCTCGATCAGGCCAAGGAAATCGAAGACCTGCTCAACGGCAAGTCCGGTTTTGGCTCCCTGGCGGTCGGCGCGACCCTCACCATCGGCAATTACCTGGCCACCCTGCTGATCGGCAGCTTCATGCAGCGTCATCCGGAAAGCCAGGTGAAGCTGCATGTGCAGAACACCGCCAACATTGTGCAGCAGGTTGCCCACTATGAAATTGATCTGGGTCTGATCGAAGGCGACTGCAGTCATCCGGACATCGAAGTGCAGAGCTGGGTCGAGGATGAGCTGGTGGTGTTCTGCGCGCCCCAGCATCCACTGGCCAAGCGGGGCACGGCGACCATGGATGAGCTGAGCCACGAGGCCTGGATCCTGCGGGAGCAAGGCTCGGGCACACGGCTGACGTTTGACCAGGCCATGCGTCACCACCGTAGCGGACTGAATATTCGCCTGGAACTGGAACACACCGAAGCGATCAAGCGCGCAGTGGAATCAGGGTTGGGGATTGGCTGCATTTCGCGGCTGGCACTGCGCGATGCCTTCCGCCGCGGCAGCCTGGTACCGGTGGAAACCCCGGACCTGGACCTGGCGCGGCAGTTCTATTTCATCTGGCACAAACAGAAATACCAGACCTCGGCGATGCGCGAATTCCTCGACCTGTGCCGCGCATTCACCGCAGGGGTTCAGCGCAGCGACGAGATCGTGCTGCCCACCATCGCTTAAAGCAGGATCACCGCCCACACCAAGGCGATCATGGTCAACGCCACCAACTGCGCGGCGCTGCCCATGTCTTTGGCATTCTTCGACAGCGGATGCAGCTCAAGGGAAATGCGGTCAATGGCCGCCTCCACTGCCGAATTGAGCAATTCGACAATCAAAGCCAACAGACAGACGGCAATGAGCAGCGCCTGCTCGACACGGCTGACGTTCAGGAAGAACGAAATCGGGATCAGGATGACATTGAGCAGAACCAGTTGCCGAAAGGCCGCTTCACCGGTGAAGGCTGCGCGCAGGCCATCGAACGAGTAACCGGAGGCGTTGAGGATACGTTTGAGGCCGGTCTGGCCTTTGAAAGGTGACATAGAGTAGGCAACTGACTGAAAAGAAGTGGGAAAGCTAGACCAAGCCCGGTCAAAAAAGCGTGAACGGTCAGGCTTTAGTGGCTCGAAATTGACTCGAGTTGTTGCAGAAGCAATGCCGCCTGGGTCCGGGTCCGCACATTCAGCTTACGGAAAATCGCCGTGACGTGGGCCTTGATCGTCGCTTCCGAGACGCTCAGCTCGTAGGCGATCTGCTTGTTCAGCAAACCTTCGCAGACCATGGTCAACACCCGAAACTGCTGCGGTGTCAGACTGGCAAGTCCGGCGCTGGCAGCCTTGGCTTCAGCGGAAACGCTCACGTCTTCGAACGCCTGGGGTGGCCAGAAGACGTCGCCATCGAGTACCGCTCGCACCGCTTTTTGAATGACGCTCAGGTCGCTCGACTTGGGAATGAAACCGCTGGCCCCGAATTCACGGGACTTCACCATGATCGATGCTTCTTCCTGGGCGGAGACCATGACCACCGGAATCTGCGGATACTGACCCCGCAATAGCACCAGCCCGGAAAATCCGTAGGCCCCCGGCATATTCAGGTCCAGCAGCACCAGATCCCAATCGGCCTTTTCGTCCAGACGGGTTTCAAGTTCGGCAATGCTCGCCACTTCCACCAGCCGGACCTCCGGACCGAGGCCGAGGGTCAACGCTTGATGCAGGGCGCTACGGAAAAGAGGATGGTCATCGGCAATCAGGATTTCGTATGTGGCCATTTTTAAAATGATCCTGTTTTTCAAACGAGGTGCAGCCACGGAGCTGCATCGACAGGGCACGTTCAACGCCAATTACATAGCTGTTCACGCAGCTATTCGCGCAAAGAAAAACGGCGTATCAAACCTGGCCGCGCCCTGATCGGCGCCAAGCATGCCCAGCGAAGCCGGGGTGGTCAAGCGACGTAGCCCGTCCAGTCGCTTGCAGTATGGACGACGCTCAGCACGTCACCGCAGCCGCGTTCTGCACGAAGGGCATCAGCTCGACGTGTGCCGGTGTCGCAACGTTCATCTCCAGCTGATGTTTCGCATCGAGGTAATGCTGACTGAACACATCGAAATAAGCGTCCAGTGCCGACGCAGCCTCGACATCGCCCGCCAGATCGAGACACAGCGCCGCCACTTCCGCCGTGCACAGGTGCTCGCTGCGGGTCGAGCGTCGCAGCCGGTACCGGGAGAGTTTTTCGGGTAGCAGGCTCAGGATCGGAAGCGCATCGAAATAGGGGCTTTTGCGGAAAATCTTCCGGGCTTCGGTCCAGGTTGCATCCAGCAGGATGAACAACGGCCGCCGGCTGCTATCAGCCTTGACACCATGGGTCACTCGCTCAGGCTCGACGTACTCGCCCGGGAACACCAGATAGGGTTGCCATTGCGGATCGGACAGCAGCTGCAACAGTTGCTGGTCGACTTCGGTCCGTGACCAAATGAACGCATGGTTGTCCCGCACCACATCGGCGATCAGCCACCCGGTATTACTGGGCTTGAACACTTCCTTGCCGGTCATGATCAGGCACACCCCGGAGCGAGTCTCGACCTGCGGACGCCAGGCACACAGGCAGTGGCTCTCGATCACACGGCAGGCACGGCAACGCGGGGCTCGCCAGCCACGAGCCTGGATCGGCCTGATGCCTTCATCTTCGCGCTGGTCGCGCAGGCGCGCGACAGCATTCAACGCAAAAGGCTTGAGTGCATGGCTCATCGCAGGCAACACCGGAAGGGGTAGGAAATCGACACGAAAATACTCGGCAAGACAGGAAGTGCCCGCAGTTTATCAGACCGGCCGGCGCAAGCCTGTACCGTCCAGGCCACCTCCCCTATAATTCGCCGCCACTGAACGCACAGTCATGTGGCTGGTCGAACCACCAGTCACTGAACCAGGAGAGTTTCATGCTGCGCCTTATCGTTCCTACCGCCGCCATTTTGCTGGCGTCGTCCTTCAACGCTCAGGCTGCTTCCTTGAAAGACATGGAACTGAGCAAAATGCTGCAAAACGTTGCCGCTCAAAGCAGCGTCGGCACTCCACGAGCGATCAACGAAGACATTCTCGATCAGGGCTATACCGTTGAAGGTAAAGAGTTGATCAACCACCTCAGCGTCCAGAGCAGCCACGCCGACAAAATGCGCGCCGACCCGAAAGCGGTGTATTTCCAGCTCGGCTCCACCGTCTGCAACAACCCGGGCTTTCGCAAGCTGATGGCCAAGGGCGCAATCATGCGTTACGAGTTCACCGAGGTGAAGACCAACCGTCCGGTCGCGAGCGAGCGCTTCCAGGAATCGGATTGCCCGAAAGCTGCACCCGCGAAGAAAAAGTAATCATTGGGAATTGGCGCGCCGCTGCTCATCCTCGGCGCGCAGTTCTGCCAACAGCGCCTGCAAGTAGCAAGAGCGTCGCTCGGCAGCCTCAAGACGCCGGCAACACTCCTCCTCGAGACTCAAATGGTGATTCTCGGCCGATGACTTCAGCAATCGATACAGTTGCGTATCGATTTCGATTTCCAGAATGACTCTCGTCATTGCTTCCGGCTCCCTGCGCCTCGCCCTGCGTGAGCGATAAAATCCTTCAACCGCTTGTGTCGTGCGTCCAGCCATTGACGCAAAGTTGTCATGTCACACCTGTCTCTTAGTAAATCAGAGTGATGCACAGTCAGCTTTGCGTTCAGACGAGCGGTGAAATCACCTTGCAAACCGTCAATAAGCGGTTGCCAGGAAAGACTTTGCGGCGCAATGATCAAGTCAGCGCAAATCCTCGCGAGGGTCTAGAGTCATAGTGTGCAGAAGGAGAAGCTGAATGCCTTACCAACCGAATGACCTCCTGAGCCGTCATTTTGAAGAAAGCGGCCACGACCTCACCAGCAAGGTCGAAGAACAACTCAACCTGGTTTCACCCAACAGCCCGAACATCCCCATTTACCGCGACATGATCCTGACCGTGCTACGCATGGCCCAGGAAGATCACAACCGCTGGAATGCCAAGATTACCCTGCAAGCCTTGCGCGAACTGGAACATGCCTTCCGGGTGCTGGAACAGTTCAAGGGACGACGCAAAGTCACGGTTTTCGGCTCGGCCCGAACGCCGATAGAACATCCGCTGTATGGCTTGGCCCGAGAGCTCGGCGCGGCGCTGGCGCGCTCGGACCTGATGGTCATCACCGGCGCCGGTGGCGGCATCATGGCGGCGGCCCACGAAGGTGCCGGCCTGGAACATAGCCTGGGGTTCAACATCACCCTGCCCTTCGAGCAGCATGCCAACCCCACCGTCAATGGCACGACCAATCTGCTGCCCTTCCACTTCTTCTTCACCCGCAAACTGTTCTTCGTCAAGGAAGCCGATGCGCTGGTCCTGTGCCCCGGCGGTTTCGGTACGCTGGATGAAGCGCTGGAAGTACTGACCCTGATCCAGACCGGCAAGAGCCCGCTGGTACCGGTGGTGCTGCTGGATGCGCCGGGCGGCAAGTTCTGGCAAGGCGCACTGGACTTCATTCACCAGCAACTGGAGGAGAATCGCTACATCCTGCCCACCGACATGAAGCTGTTGAGCCTGGTCTATAGCGCCGAAGAGGCGGTGGAGCAGATCAATCAGTTCTACCGCAACTTCCACTCAAGCCGCTGGCTCAAACATCAGTTCGTGATCCGCATGAACCACAAGCTCAGCGACGACGCGCTCGAACACATGCAAGGCGCATTCGCCGACCTGTGCCTGAGCGATCACTTCCACCAGCATGCCTACAGCGGCGAGGAGCACGACGAACCGCAGTTCAGCCACCTGGCGCGACTGGCCTTCACGTTCAATGCCCGTGATCATGGACGCCTGCGGGAACTGGTGGACTACATCAACCTGCCGGAAAACTGGGCGCAGTCAAAACCCCAGGCGCAACAGCGCACGCGGGAACCATCAAAAGTTACGTGAGCCAAAAAAAACGGCCCGCTATCGAAATAGCGAGCCGTTTTATTCAATCGTCCATCCCTCGGCCGCTGAACAAGCGGCTGATCATCTCCATGGAATATCCCCGATAACTCAGGAACCGGCCTTGTTTGGCGCGCTCCCTGGCGTCTATGGGTAAATGTCCGGAGAATTTGCGCCGCCAGGTATCTTCCAGTTGTTCCTGCCAGTTGATACCGCTCTCGCGTAACGCAAGTTCGATGTCAGTACGTTGCAGTCCGCGCTGGCTCAACTCTTCGCGAATACGCAAAGGGCCATAACCGGAACGGGAACGGTAGGAAACGAAACTTTCCAGGTAACGGGATTCGGACAACAGGCCCTCTTCCGTCAAGCGGTCGAGTGCGGTGTCGATCATTTCAGGAAGAGCGCCGCGCTGACGCAGTTTACGCGTCAGCTCGACTCGACCATGCTCGCGTCGCGCGAGCAGGTCCATTGCGGTTCGCCGCACTGCGACGAGTGTATCGAGTACAGCAGTCATCGGATCAATCAGACGTCCACTTCTACCAGGTCATCCGCTTTCTCTTTGGCCGGCGAAGCTTTGACGTCCGGTGCTGGAGACAGCAATTTGTCGCGCAATTGCTTCTCGAGGGTCGCGGCGATGTCCGGGTTTTCTGCCAGGTACTTGGCCGAGTTGGCTTTACCCTGACCGATCTTGGTGCCGTTGTACGCATACCAGGCACCGGACTTCTCGACGAAACCGTGCAGCACACCCAGGTCGATCATCTCACCGTTGAGGTAGATGCCCTTGCCATAGAGAATCTGGAACTCGGCCTGACGGAACGGCGAAGCCACCTTGTTCTTCACGACCTTGACGCGGGTCTCGCTACCAACGACTTCATCACCTTCTTTCACCGCGCCAGTGCGACGGATGTCCAGACGAACCGAGGCGTAGAACTTCAGCGCGTTACCACCGGTAGTGGTTTCCGGGCTGCCGAACATCACACCGATTTTCATGCGGATCTGGTTGATGAAGATAACCAGGCAGTTGGCGTTCTTGATGTTACCGGTGATTTTACGCAGAGCCTGGGACATCAGACGGGCTTGCAGGCCCACGTGCATGTCACCCATTTCGCCTTCGATTTCAGCCTTTGGCACCAATGCCGCCACGGAGTCGACGATGATCACGTCAACCGCGTTGGAACGCACCAGCATGTCGGTGATTTCCAGGGCCTGCTCGCCGGTGTCCGGCTGGGAAACCAGCAGGTCGTCGACGTTGACGCCCAGCTTGCCGGCATATTCAGGGTCGAGGGCGTGTTCGGCGTCGACGAATGCGCAGGTCGCGCCGGCTTTTTGAGCCTGGGCGATCACCGACAGTGTCAGCGTGGTTTTACCCGAGGATTCAGGGCCGTAGATTTCAACGATACGGCCTTTTGGCAGACCGCCAATGCCGAGCGCGATGTCCAGCCCCAGAGAGCCAGTGGAGATAGCCGGGATCGCCTGACGGTCCTGATCGCCCATACGCATTACGGCACCCTTGCCGAATTGACGTTCGATCTGACCCAGGGCCGCAGCCAAGGCTTTCTTCTTGTTGTCGTCCATTAAAGTCCTCACGTAATCAATAAGGCCTGACGGCCAACACCTGTATAAGTAGCCAGTATTATTCCACAGCGCTTGAGGATCGCCTACCCCTGATTTGAGATTTCTCCAGCTGCATGGCGCAGTAGCCCCTCTAGCGCGGCCTTCACCGTTTGTCGGCGAACTTCGTCGCGGTTGCCGGGGAAGTGCTGCACCTCGCTGAATACCCGCTCGCCGACGCCCCAGGCCAGCCACACCGTGCCCACCGGCTTGCTGGGCGACCCGCCATCGGGCCCGGCGACGCCACTGACCGCCACGGCAAAATACGCGCGGCTTTTTTCCTGCGCGCCCCGCACCATCGCCTCGACCACCTCGCGACTGACCGCCCCAACCGTCGCAAACAACTGCGCAGGGACATTCAATTGCTCGATTTTCTGGCGGTTGGAGTAAGTGACATAACCCGCCTCGAACCACGCCGAGCTGCCGGGAATGCGGGTAATGGCCTCGCAAATCCCGCCACCGGTACAGGACTCGGCGGCCGTGACGTGGGTATTGAGAACCTGCAGGCGCCTGCCAAGTTCAGCGGCCAGTTGGGTGATTTCTTTCACGGTCCTCTCCTGAAAGGCTGAATGGGACTACCGTACACGAGCGGATCGCGCTTGCAAGGCACGGCATCGATCAAGATGTTAACGGCCAAAGATGACGCCGGCTCGCTCTCGGCCATCCATTGGCGGGGCTTAATGATCTGGGCGCTATTTTTGTCGGGCTTTCATGCCTGCGTCGGGTGGACCGCCCATGTTAACCTTGCGCCCATCGCGGAAAAGCCGGGCCGACGCCCCTCCTTTGCCCTACACCTTTCAACGAATTTGCCTGATTATCCGATGAATAAAGCGCTCTCCGATCTGTCCTCCCACACGCCAATGATGCAGCAGTACTGGCGCCTGAAAAACCAGCACCCCGACCAGCTGATGTTCTACCGCATGGGCGACTTCTACGAGATCTTCTATGAAGACGCGAAGAAGGCCGCCAAATTGCTGGACATTACCCTGACCGCCCGTGGGCAGTCGGCCGGTCAGGCGATTCCGATGTGTGGGATTCCTTACCACGCCGCGGAAGGTTATCTGGCGAAACTGGTTAAGCTCGGCGAGTCGGTGGTGATTTGCGAGCAGGTCGGCGACCCGGCTACCAGTAAAGGACCGGTGGATCGCCAGGTGGTGCGGATCATCACCCCGGGCACCGTGAGTGACGAGGCGCTGCTGGATGAGCGTCGGGACAACCTGATCGCTGCGGTGCTGGGTGACGAGCGCCTGTTCGGTCTGGCCGTGCTGGATATCACCAGCGGCAATTTCACGGTGCTGGAAATCAAGGGTTGGGAAAACCTGCTCGCCGAACTGGAGCGGGTCAATCCGGTGGAGCTGATGATCCCGGATGACTGGCCGAAAGATTTGCCTGCGGAGAAACGTCGCGGGGTTCGTCGCCGTGCGCCGTGGGATTTCGAGCGTGACTCGGCGCTGAAAAGCCTCTGCCAACAATTCTCGACCCAGGACCTGAAAGGTTTCGGCTGCGAAAACCTGACGCTGGCCATCGGCGCTGCCGGCTGCTTGCTCAGCTATGCCAAGGAAACCCAGCGCACCGCCCTGCCCCACTTGCGCAGCCTGCGTCATGAGCGCCTGGACGACACCGTCGTGCTGGACGGCGCGAGCCGGCGCAACCTGGAACTGGACACCAACCTGGCCGGCGGTCGCGATAACACCCTGCAATCGGTAGTCGACCGTTGCCAGACCGCGATGGGCAGCCGCTTGCTGACCCGCTGGCTGAACCGCCCGCTGCGCGATCTGACGGTATTGCTGGCGCGCCAGACGTCGATCACCTGCCTGCTCGACGGCTACCGCTTCGAGAAACTGCAACCGCAGCTCAAGGAAATCGGGGACATCGAGCGGATCCTGGCGCGGATCGGTCTGCGCAATGCCCGTCCTCGCGACCTGGCTCGCCTGCGCGACGCACTCGGTGCACTGCCAGCACTGCAAATGGCGATGAGCGAACTTGAAGCGCCACACATCATTCAACTGGCCGGGACCACCAGCACCTATCCGGAACTGGCGGCCCTGCTGGCAAAAGCCATCGTCGACAACCCGCCCGCGGTCATTCGAGACGGCGGCGTGTTGAAAACCGGCTACGACAGCGAACTCGACGACCTGCAATCGCTCAGCGAAAACGCCGGGCAGTTCCTGATCGATCTCGAAGCGCGCGAGAAGGCCCGCACCGGCCTGTCGCACCTGAAGGTCGGCTACAACCGTGTCCACGGTTACTTCATCGAATTGCCGAGCAAACAGGCCGAATCGGCGCCCGCGGATTACATCCGCCGTCAGACGCTCAAAGGTGCCGAGCGCTTCATCACGCCGGAACTGAAGGCGTTCGAAGACAAGGCGCTGTCGGCCAAGAGCCGCGCCCTGGCCCGCGAGAAGATGCTCTACGAAGCACTGCTCGAAGACCTGATCGCCCAACTGCCGCCTCTGCAAGACACCGCCGCCGCCCTGGCCGAGCTGGACGTGCTGAGCAACCTGGCCGAGCGTGCACTGAACCTGGACCTGAACTGCCCGCGTTTCGTCGACGAGCCCTGCATGCGCATCAGCCAGGGTCGTCACCCGGTGGTCGAGCAAGTGTTGACCACGCCGTTCGTGGCCAACGACCTGAGCCTCGACGACAATACGCGCATGCTGGTGATCACCGGCCCGAACATGGGCGGTAAATCGACCTACATGCGGCAGACCGCCTTGATTGTGCTGCTGGCGCACATTGGCAGCTTCGTGCCGGCAGCCAGCTGCGAATTGTCGCTGGTGGACCGGATCTTTACCCGGATCGGTTCCAGCGATGACCTGGCGGGCGGCCGTTCGACCTTCATGGTCGAGATGAGCGAAACCGCCAACATCCTGCACAATGCCACCGAGCGCAGCCTGGTGCTGATGGACGAAGTCGGTCGCGGCACCAGCACCTTCGACGGCCTGTCCCTGGCCTGGGCCGCCGCCGAACGCCTGGCGCACCTGCGTGCCTACACGCTGTTCGCCACCCACTATTTCGAGCTGACAGTGTTGCCGGACGCCCAGCCGCTGGTGGCCAACGTGCACCTCAATGCCACCGAGCACAACGAGCGAATCGTGTTCCTGCATCACGTGCTGCCGGGGCCTGCCAGCCAAAGCTACGGCCTGGCGGTTGCGCAATTGGCCGGTGTGCCGAGCGAAGTGATCGTGCGGGCTCGCGAGCATCTGGGCCGACTGGAGGCCACTGCCCTGCCTCATGAAACGCCGAAGCCCGCCAAGGGCAAACCGGCCGTGCCGCAGCAGAGCGACATGTTCGCCAGCCTGCCGCATCCGGTGCTGGACGAACTGGCCAAACTCGACCTGGATGACATGACCCCGCGTCGTGCACTCGAAATGCTCTATGCACTAAAGACACGGGTCTAACGCACTTGCCTGCAAGCTGTTAGAATCTCGCGCGGTTTGGGATGCTGCTGGCTAATAGCCTGGCCAGCAGACTATCGCTCCCGAACCTGGCGACCCCAACGTGAAGGGGCTCCGCTGCCGCCGCCTGAGGAGAAATCTAGAAATGACCTTCGTCGTCACCGACAACTGCATCAAGTGCAAGTACACCGACTGCGTAGAAGTCTGTCCGGTGGACTGCTTTTACGAAGGCCCGAACTTCCTGGTGATTCACCCGGATGAGTGCATCGACTGCGCACTGTGCGAACCTGAATGCCCTGCCGTGGCCATCTTCTCCGAAGATGAAGTCCCGGAAGATATGCAGCAGTTCATTCAGCTGAACGTTGAGCTGGCCGAAATCTGGCCCAACATCACCGAGAAGAAAGAATCGATGCCCGACGCCGAAGAGTGGGATGGCGTCAAAGGCAAGATCAAAGACCTCGAACGCTGATTGCTCCCGCGTTCTCGAAAAGGCCCCTTGCGGGCCTTTTTGCTTTTCTGCAGGCAAAAAAAGGGGCGGTTTGACCCGCCCACATTTTTTTCCCTAGTCCCTGTATTCCTTTTCATCGTCCTGATGAATCGCGTCCTGCGATGTCCTTTCCCCTCATCCTTGAAGGGCGTGTCTGTCCGTTGACACAACCTGAATACTAGAGCGTTCCCGGCCGGGAGCAAGCGGTCACAAACGCCAGAATGCGCTGTCATATGCTCGTAACTTAATAAAATAAGTCTATGAATCAACCGGATAAGAAATCCGTGGGCGGAGAACGGAAGACTGCCACACTGTAAAAATAACGAACACTTACAACAGGGTAAGCAAAGACTTACAGCACGAGACTACAAAGCTGAGGTGATGTCGCAGACCAGGCAAAACCCGTCTGGTAGATAACAAAAAGCCCCGAACCAGTCGGGGCTTTTGTTGCATGCCTGGCAACTACTTATTATTGGAACAGCGACTCGCTCGACAGGCCATTCTTCTCGAGAATCTCTCGAAGACGTTTCAGGCCTTCAACCTGAATCTGTCTGACCCGCTCCCGGGTCAGGCCAATTTCCAGACCTACATCTTCAAGCGTACTGCTCTCGTGCCCGCGCAGGCCGAAGCGGCGGATGACCACCTCGCGTTGCTTGTCGGTCAGTTCCGAGAGCCATTGATCGATGCTCTGGGACAGGTCGTCATCCTGCAACAGTTCGCATGGATCGGTTGGGCGGTCATCGGTAAGGGTGTCCAGCAGGGTTTTGTCCGAATCCGGGCCCAGCGAGACGTCGACCGAAGATACCCGCTCGTTGAGGCCGAGCATGCGCTTGACCTCTGCCACTGGTTTTTCCAGCAGGTTGGCGATTTCTTCGGGTGAGGGTTCATGATCGAGCTTTTGCGTCAGTTCCCGTGCAGCCCGCAGGTAGACGTTAAGCTCCTTGACCACATGGATCGGCAACCGGATGGTCCGGGTCTGATTCATGATTGCGCGCTCGATGGTCTGACGAATCCACCAGGTTGCGTAGGTCGAAAAGCGGAAGCCACGTTCAGGGTCGAACTTCTCTACCGCCCGGATCAGTCCGAGGTTGCCCTCTTCGATCAAGTCCAGCAGCGACAGGCCACGATTGACGTAACGCCGGGCGATTTTCACCACCAGCCTCAGGTTACTTTCAATCATGCGTTTGCGACCGGCAGGATCTCCACTTTGCGACAATCGCGCAAAATGAACTTCTTCTTCGGGAGATAACAGAGGGGAAAAACCAATCTCATTGAGATACAACTGCGTGGCATCGAGCGCACGCGTGTAATCAATGTACTTGTGTTGCTTTAACGAGGCGGAGTGTTTGGATTTGGCACGAACGGAAGGTAGAGCAGCCCCTTCATCATTCGACATCGAATCCGTGTCGATGCCGGTCTCCATAAGGAGAACCTCATCGTCGATGTCAAACTCCGGCACTTCTTTACTGAGAGCCATTGTTATAGTCCTTTGGTGAGTTCGACCCCAAGCTCTAGCGGCGCCTTTATCCTTGGCAACGCTGAAGCCTGTCCCCTCTACGTGACGGAACAGGCTGGATAGCGATCAACGCCGCGGCAGGAATTGCAGCGGATCTACAGGTTTACCTTGTCGGCGAATCTCAAAGTGCAGTTTCACCCGGTCTGTACCCGTTGACCCCATTTCGGCAATTGTCTGTCCGACCTTGACCTGCTGCCCCTCCTGAACCAACAGCCTGCGGTTATGTCCGTAGGCACTGACGTAGGTATCGCTGTGTTTGATGATGACTAATTCGCCGTAGCCCCTTAAGCCACTCCCGGCGTACACCACCGTCCCATCAGACGCAGCTAAAACAGGCTGTCCCAAATCCCCGGCGATATCAATTCCTTTATTCAAACTCCCGTTTGAAGAGAATTTACCAATAAGAATGCCATTAGATGGCCACCCCCAGCCGGTCGGGGCGGGACCCGCCGCGGGCATCGGAGCGGCTGCAGGTTTGTTCGCGACGGACGGTACAACCACCGCTGTACTGGTAGTCGCACCGTTGGCAGGACGTCGGAAGACCGTGGTTCTACTCGACGACGAAGGCGTTGAACTGGCCGAACTGACCACGGTGGTCGGCGTTGAACCGGTGCGACCATCGAAGCGAATCGTCTGCCCCGGATGGATCGTATAAGGCGCAGGAATGTTATTGCGTGCAGCCAGCGCCTTGTAGTCCCAACCGTAGCGAAAGGCGATGGAGAACAGAGTGTCCTTGGGGCGGACGACGTATTGACCCGTCGTCACTGCCGGACGCTGCGCGACGGAATTGTTGCGATCGATGACGCGCACGTCGCTCGACTTGTTGCTGGAACAACCAACCAGCAAGGTGCTCAAGACGAGGCCAGTCACCAGGCGCTGAAAGCTCGTTATACCCATTCGGTGCGCAATGACTGTGAGACTCACCCGCCGCTCCCTTTGTGGTGGCTGAAAATGTGGATTGCCGTGTTACGGCACGAAATGTCGCAAGTATAACGGGCCGTGCAGGCTTTACCTTTAATGACGCAGGCACACGTTTGCTACCTGACGATAAATCCCGTTAATGGATCGTTGCCGCTGTAAGACAGGGGCAATCGAAGAGAATTCAGCGCGCCGAAACAAATGCTCAGGCCAGAGGCCCGTTGAGCAATGGAACGAAGCGCACAGAGCCGAGAACGCGTCTGGAAAAACCCTGTTCTTCGCGAATGATCAACATCAATTGTTGAACCTCACCGGACCCGACCGGGATCACCAATCGCCCCCCCGGCGCCAACTGATCGAGCAACGCCTGAGGCACTTCGGTCGCCACTGCGGTAACAATAATACCGTTGTACGGCGCCAGCGCCGGCCAGCCCTCCCAGCCATCGCCCCAGCGAAACACCACGTTGCGCAAGTTGAGCTCGACCAGACGCTCCTTGGCCCGGTCCTGCAGCACCTTGATGCGCTCGACCGAAAACACCCGTTCAACCAGTTGCGACAGGATCGCGGTCTGATAACCCGACCCCGTGCCTATCTCCATGACCTTGTCCAGAGGACCTGCCTCCAGCAGCAGCTCGCTCATGCGCGCGACCATGTAAGGCTGGGAGATGGTCTGGTTGTTCCCGATCGGCAACGCCGTGTCTTCATAGGCACGGTGGGCCAGCGCCTCGTCGACGAACAGGTGACGCGGTGTACGGCGAATCACCTCCAGCACCTTGGCGTTGGAGATGCCTTCTTCATACAAACGCTGAATCAGGCGTTCACGGGTGCGTTGCGAGGTCATCCCGATGCCGCGATGCATAGGGTCTTGTTCACGAGCCATCAGCGCAGCCCCTCCAGCCAGCCATCCAGACTTCTGAAGGCATCATTGAAGGTGCGATCCAGTTGCAGTGGAGTGATTGAAACATAGCCTTGCATGACCGCATGGAAGTCGGTGCCCGGGCCGCCATCTTCGGCGTCCCCCGCCGCGGCGATCCAGTAACCGGATTTGCCCCGCGGATCGACCACCTTCAACGGTGCTGCAGCGCGTGCGCGATGGCCGAGGCGAGTCAGTTGGATTCCGCGGATGTGGTCCAGCGGCAAATTTGGAATGTTCACGTTCAGCACCGTGCGCGGTGGCAGTTCGAGGTCCGCGTGAGCCTCTACCAGTTTGCGCGCAAAATAAGCGGCGGTGGAAAGGTTCTCCACTTGCCGTGAGACCAACGAAAAGGCGAACGAAGGACGTTCCAGGAAGCGTCCTTCCAGGGCTGCGGCTACGGTGCCGGAATACAGCACGTCGTCCCCCAGATTGGCGCCCAGGTTGATCCCGGAAACCACCATGTCCGGGGCTTGCTCCAGCAAACCGTTGAGCCCCAGGTGTACGCAATCGGTGGGCGTGCCGTTAAGGCTGATAAAGCCGTTGGCCAGGGTTTGCGGGTGCAACGGACGGTCGAGCGTCAGCGAACTGCTGGCGCCGCTCTTGTCCTGGTCCGGGGCGATAACCACGCATTCGGTGTAATCCGCCAGCGCAGCATAAAGCGCGGCGAGACCGGGTGCGGCTACCCCATCGTCGTTAGAAATCAGAATACGCATGGGCTGTCCGTCTGCCCCACCGGCACCAGATCGACGAGTTCGCGCACCAATACGGTGGCGAAGCATCCGGCCGGCAGGATGAATTCCAGTTGCAGAATGTCAGGCTCGGGATAATGCCACGTCAACCCACCAATGGGCAGCCGCAGGATGCGACGTTCGTGGCTCATTCCGGCGTTAATCAACCAATCGCGAAGATCCGCCTCGCGTGCGGCGATTGCCTGCTCCAGTTCATGGACAGCGCCCGAGGCCGGCGAGTCACCTTCGCCCCACTGCGGACCGGTCGGGTGCAGGTCGAGAATCGCCAGGCGCGGGTCGCTGCACTCGGCAACGCCTGCGGGAAAGAAGCTGCGGCTGTCGGTGAACGCCAGCAAATCGCCGACCTGGGCGCGCTGCCAGGTGCCATCGGCGACACGCGCCGCCAACACTTGGTTAAACAAAAAACTACGGGCCGTCGAAAGCAGGCGCGAACGCACGTTGCGCTGCTCCGGCAACGCCTTGCGCGCGGCCCAGGCGCGGGCATCGACCACGTTGCCGCCGTCAAACCCGAAGCGCTGGGCGCCGAAATAATTGGGAATACCTTGTTTGGCGATCAGCTGCAGACGCTCTTCGATCGCCGCCTTGTCGCCCGTGAACTGCGTCAGGCGCAAGGTGAAGCCGTTGGCCGAGTGGGCACCGCGTTGCAGCTTGCGTTTGTGCCGGCCGGTCTTGAGGATTTTCAACGTGTCGTTTTCTGCCAGCGACAAATCCGGATCGGCCTTGCCCGGCAGCTGTACGCTGAACCACTGACGCGTCAGCGCCTGACGATCCTTGAGGCCCGCATAGCTGACGGTGCGCAAGGGCACACCCGCTGCCTTGGCGATCCGCCGTGCCGCTTCCTCGGTATTCAGCCCGCGCTTCTCGACCCAGATCCACAGGTGCTCGCCGTCGCCACTGAGGGGGATATCGAGGACTTCATCGACCTGAAAATCTTCCGCCGTCGCTTTCAGTACGGCGCTGCCGAGGGCTTCACCGTAGGCCCGCGGACCGAGCAATTGCAGGTCGTTCATGCGCGCATCAACAAGGCAACGGAATGCACGGCGATGCCTTCTTCGCGACCGACGAAGCCGAGCTTTTCGGTGGTGGTGGCTTTTACGTTCACTTGATCCAACTCAACTTGAAGATCCGCGGCAATCAGCGCGCGCATCGATTCGATATGCGGGGCCATTTTCGGCGCCTGGGCGACGATGGTGTTATCGACGTTCCCGACTTTCCAGCCCTTGGCGTGGATCAGTGCAACGACATGGCGCAACAGCACGCGGCTGTCGGCGCCCTTGAATGTCGGGTCGGTGTCCGGGAAATGCTTGCCGATGTCGCCCAACGCGGCAGCGCCCAGCAAGGCATCGCTCAAGGCGTGCAGCAGGACGTCACCGTCGGAATGAGCGAGCAGCCCGAAGCCGTGTGCAATCCGCACGCCGCCCAGAGTAATGAAATCGCCTTCAGCGAAACGGTGCACATCATAGCCGTGGCCAATACGCATAAAAAAACGCCCCGATTTTTGTCAGGGCGTGATTCTACCTGCATTAGCAGCTTAGAGCGCGCGCGTGATGTTGCAGATGGTCGTCGATGAAGCTGGCGATGAAGAAATAACTATGGTCGTAGCCCGGCTGCAGTCGCAGCGTCAGCGGATGACCCGCCAGTTTGGTGGCCTGTTGCAGGGCTTCCGGCTTGAGCTGGGTGGCGAGGAAATCGTCGCGATCACCTTGGTCGACCAGCAGCGGCAATTTCTCATCAGCCTCGGCGATCAATGCACAGGCATCCCATTCGCGCCATTTCGAGCGGTCTTCGCCCAGGTAACGAGAGAAGGCCTTTTGCCCCCAAGGACAATCCATCGGATTGTTGATCGGCGAGAACGCCGACACCGACTGATAACGTCCCGGATTGCGCAAGGCGCAGACCAGCGCGCCGTGGCCGCCCATGGAGTGCCCGCTGATGCCGCGCTTGTCCGATGCAGGGAAATGGGCTTCGACCAATGCGGGCAATTCCTGCACGACATAGTCATGCATCCGATAGTGCCGCGACCAGGGTTCCTGGGTGGCATTCAGATAGAACCCGGCGCCGAGACCGAAGTCCCAGGCGCCCTCCGGATCACCCGGAACATCAGGGCCGCGAGGACTGGTGTCCGGTGCCACGATGATCAGCCCCAGCTCGGCGGCCATGCGCATGGCGCCGGCCTTGTGCATGAAGTTTTCGTCGGTGCACGTCAGGCCGGACAACCAGTACAGCACCGGCAGTTTGCCGCCCTGCTCCGCTTGCGGCGGCAGGTACACGGCAAACACCATGTCGCAGCCGAGCACCTCGGAGCGGTGTTTATAGCGTTTGTGCCAGCCGCCGAAGCTTTTCTGGCAGGAGATATTTTCCAGGTTCATGTCCGACCTCAGAAATGGATGACGGAACGGATGCTCTTGCCTTCGTGCATCAGGTCAAACGCCTTGTTGATATCTTCCAGGCCCATGGTGTGGGTGATGAACGTATCCAGCGGAATTTCGCCGGTCTCGGCCATTTCGACGTAGCTCGGCAATTCGGTACGGCCGCGCACTCCGCCGAATGCCGAACCGCGCCAGACGCGGCCGGTGACCAGCTGGAATGGACGAGTGGAGATTTCCTGGCCGGCACCGGCCACGCCGATGATCCACCGACTCGCCCCAACCCTTGTGGCAGCACTCGAGTGCCGCGCGCATCAATTGCACATTGCCGATGCACTCGAAGGAAAAGTCGACGCCGCCATCGGTCATGTCGACGATGACTTCCTGGATCGGCCGGTCGAAGTCTTTCGGGTTCACGCAATCGGTTGCACCCAGCTGTTTGGCGATCTCGAATTTGGCCGGGTTGATGTCGATCGCGATGATGCGCGCGGCCTTGGCTTTGACCGCGCCGATGATCGCCGACAGACCGATGCCGCCGAGACCGAAAATGGCGACGGTGTCACCAGGTTTTACTTTGGCCGTATTGAGGACTGCGCCGATGCCGGTGGTGACACCGCAGCCCAGCAGGCAGACTTTTTCCAGTGGCGCTTCTTTAGGAATCCTGGCGACAGAGATTTCCGGCAGCACGGTGTACTCGGAGAAGGTCGAGGTACCCATGTAGTGGAAAATTGGCTGGCCCTTGTAGGAAAAGCGCGAGGTGCCATCCGGCATCAGGCCTTTGCCTTGGGTGGCGCGAATGGCCTGGCAGAGGTTGGTCTTGCCCGACAGGCAGAATTTGCACTGGCGGCATTCCGGGGTGTACAGCGGGATCACGTGATCGCCGACCGCCACGGAGGTCACGCCCTCGCCGATCGCTTCAACCACCGCGCCACCTTCGTGACCGAGGATCGACGGGAAGATGCCTTCCGGGTCAGCGCCGGACAGCGTGTAGGCATCGGTATGGCAGACACCGGAAGCCACCACGCGCAGCAAGACTTCACCGGCCTTGGGCATGGCGACATCGACTTCGACGATCTCGAGGGGTTTCTTCGCCTCGAAGGCTACGGCTGCGCGCGACTTGATCATGTGCATTCTCCAGTGAATAAAAACAAGACAGTGAGTGTAATACAGCGCTCCACGGTGAATAATCCGGACAAAAGCAAAACATTATTGCCATACAGGGATAATCCTTGATGTCCGAAAACCGCTGGGAAGGGATCGACGAGTTTGTAGCGGTCGCCGAGTGCGGCCAATTCACCGCTGCTGCCGAACGTCTCGGGGTTTCGTCCTCCCATGTCAGTCGACAAATCGTACGCCTCGAAGAGCGCCTTCAGACGCGGCTGCTTTATCGCAGCACCCGTCGCGTCACCCTGACTGAAGCCGGGCAGACGTTTCTACAACATTGCCAACGATTACAGGATGGCCGGGAAGAAGCCTTGCGAGCGGTCGGCGACCTGACCAGCGAACCCAAAGGCATGCTGCGCATGACGTGCGCCGTGGCTTATGGCGAACGCTTCATCGTGCCGCTGGTGACCCGCTTCATGGGGCTCTATCCGCAGCTGCGGATCGACATCGAACTGAGCAACCGCCAACTGGACCTGGTGCACGAGGGCCTGGACCTGGCGATCCGTCTTGGCCGCTTGCAGGACTCACGGCTGGTGGCGGCACGCCTGGCACCACGGCGCATGTACTTGTGCGCATCACCGTCCTACCTGGAACGCTATGGTCGCCCGCACAGTCTGTCGGAACTGAGCCGGCATAATTGCCTCATCGGCAGTTCGGACATTTGGCAACTGGAACAGAACGGACGGGAATTTTCCCAGCGGGTACAGGGAAACTGGCGCTGCAACAGTGGGCAAGCGGTGCTGGATGCGGCGTTACAAGGTGTCGGGTTGTGTCAGTTGCCGGATTATTACGTGTTGGAGCATTTGAACAGCGGTGCGTTGATTTCGTTGCTGGAAGCGCATCAGCCGCCGAATACCGCGGTGTGGGCGCTTTATCCACAGCAGCGACATCTGTCGCCGAAGGTGCGCAAGTTGGTGGACTTTTTGAAGGAGGGGTTGGCCGAGCGGCCGGAGTATCGCAGCTAGCGAATCCATTGCTGTGTCACCAAGATCCTGATTGCTTGGGCCACCGCATTCGCGAGCAAGCCCGCTCCAACAGTTGACCGAGTTCTATCAGAAGAATGCGATCGAGTGTGGGAGCGGCGGTGCGACGATTCGACTTGCTCGCGAAAGCGGTCTGACAGACACCACAGCAGTCAGCGGCGGTTAGCCCATCGCTGGCGCAACCATTCAAGGTCTTCGGGCCGAGTGACTTTCAGGTTGTCGGACCGACCTTCTATCAAACGTGGCGCCAGGCCTGCCCACTCCATCGCCGAAGCCTCATCGGTGACGACCGCATCCGCCACCAGACTGTCGGCCAATGCCCGATGCAATGCCCCCAGGCGAAACATCTGTGGCGTATAAGCCTGCCAGATCACACTGCGGTCCACGGTTTCGACAACACGGCCCTGCTTGTCGACCCGCTTGAGGGTATCGCGTGCTGGCACCGCCAGCAGACCGCCCACCGGGTCGTCCGCCAACTCGCTGAGCAACTTGTCCAGATCATCACGGCTCAGATTCGGTCGCGCGGCATCGTGGACCAGCACCCAATCTTCATCGTCAGCGCCCTGGGCATGCAAATGCAGCAGCGCATTGAGTACCGACCCGGAACGCTCGGCACCGCCCTCAACCCGCTGAATACGCGAATCGCCAGCACACGCCAGGTTCGGCCAATAAGGATCATCGACAGCAAGACTGACCACCAGGCCCTTCAGGCAAGGATGATCAAGGAAACAGCCAAGGCTGTGTTCGAGAATAGTGCGCCCGCCCAGTTGCAAATATTGCTTGGGACGGTCCGCGGCCATACGGGCACCGACGCCCGCGGCAGGAATCACGGCCCAGAAGGCCGGTAACGAAGGGTTCATTGAGCCAGCTGGTAAAGGGTTTCACCATCCTTGACCATGCCCAGCTCATGACGAGCCCGCTCTTCAACGGTCTCCATGCCCTTTTTCAACTCACTGACTTCAGCGTCCATCACCCGATTGCGCTCAAGCAGGCCCTCGTTCTCAGCGTGTTGATCTGCGATCTGCTGAGTCAGTTCGGCCACTTGCGCCAGGCTGCCATTACCCACCCACAGGCGGTATTGCAGGCCAGCCAGCAGCAGGAGCAAGACGAGGAACAACCAATTGGGACTGCGCATCGAATATCAGGTATCCAGTGAAAAAAGACAGCCATGCCAACACTTTGAAGCTGCTGATAGCACGAAGCCTGGAAGAACCAGGCTTGTGCTGTTAAGGCATCAGATTAGTGGCAAAAACGTCGCTGTAGCGATTTTTCCGACACAATCCGGTGTCTTTTTACCAGTTAACGATTAACCGCGGAATTCGCTGCGACCGTTGTACTTGGCTTTGCCATTCAACTGCTCTTCGATACGCAGCAGTTGGTTGTACTTGGAAACACGGTCGGAACGGCACAGGGAACCGGTCTTGATCTGGCCAGCCGAGGTGCCCACGGCCAGGTCGGCGATGGTCGAATCTTCGGTTTCGCCGGAGCGGTGCGAGATCACGGCGGTGTAACCAGCGGCCTTGGCCATCTGGATGGCTTCCAGGGTTTCGGTCAGGGTGCCGATCTGGTTGAACTTGATCAGGATCGAGTTGGCGATGTTTTTATCGATGCCTTCTTTCAGGATCTTGGTGTTGGTCACGAACAGGTCGTCGCCTACCAGTTGGACTTTCTCGCCGATCTTGTCGGTGAGGATTTTCCAGCCAGCCCAGTCGGACTCGTCCAGGCCATCTTCGATCGAGATGATCGGATAACGCTCGGTCAGGCCTTTGAGGTAGTCGGCGAAACCTTCAGCGGTGAACACCTGGCCTTCGCCGGACAGGTTGTACTTGCCGTCTTCGTAGAATTCGCTGGCCGCGCAGTCCAGGGCCAGGGTCACGTCGGTGCCCAGTTTGTAACCGGCGTTGGCCACGGCTTCGGAGATCACTTTCAAAGCGTCTTCGTTGGAAGCCAGGTTCGGTGCGAAACCACCTTCGTCACCCACGGCAGTGCTCAGGCCACGGGCCTTCAGTACGGCTTTGAGGTGATGGAAAATCTCGGTGCCCATGCGCAGGCCTTCCGAGAAAGACTTGGCGCCAACCGGCTGAACCATGAATTCCTGGATGTCGACGTTGTTGTCGGCGTGCTCGCCACCGTTGATGATGTTCATCATCGGAACCGGCATCGAGTAGACACCCGGGGTGCCGTTCAGGTTGGCAATGTGAGCGTACAGCGGCAGGTCCTGATCCTGTGCTGCTGCCTTGGCCGCAGCCAGGGAAACGGCGAGGATCGCGTTGGCGCCCAGGGAACCTTTGTTTTCAGTACCGTCGAGCTTGATCATCGCGTGATCCAGCGCTTTCTGGTCGCTTGGGTCTGTGCCTTTCAACAGGTCGCGGATCGGACCGTTGATGTTGGCGACGGCTTTGAGTACGCCCTTGCCCAGGTAACGGCTCTTGTCGCCATCACGCAGCTCGAGCGCTTCACGCGAGCCAGTGGAAGCACCGGACGGCGCGCAAGCACTGCCGATGATGCCGTTATCGAGAAGCACGTCCGCTTCCACGGTGGGGTTGCCACGGGAGTCGAGAACTTCACGACCTTTGATGTCGACGATTTTTGCCATTGTTGTAAACACTCCAAAGTTGACGAAAACGCTCTGTACCGCTCGATTTATAACGTGTGGCTCACTTTGTAGGAGCCGGCTTGCTGGCGAAGGCGGTCTCGAAATTCCCGCAAGGCTTGAGGGCCTCTTCGCTGGCAAGCCAGCTCCTACAAGTTCGGGTTTGCCGATATTACGCGGTTTCTACGACAGGAAAACTCTTCACCAGGTCGTCCAACGCTTTGAGCTGGGCCAGGAATGGCTCCAGTTTGTCCAGACGCAAGGCGCAAGGGCCGTCGCATTTGGCGTTGTCCGGATCAGGGTGGGCTTCGAGGAACAAACCGGCCAGCGACTGGCTGATCCCGGCTTTCGCCAGATCGAGCACCTGGGCGCGGCGACCACCGGCAGAATCGGAGCGAGCACCCGGCATCTGCAACGCGTGGGTCACGTCGAAGAACACCGGGTATTCGAACTGCTTCATGATGCCGAAGCCGAGCATGTCGACGACCAGGTTGTTGTAGCCGAAGCTCGAACCGCGTTCGCAGAGGATCAACTGATCGTTACCCGCTTCCACGCATTTGCTCAGGATGTGTTTCATTTCCTGAGGCGCGAGGAACTGGGCTTTCTTGATGTTGATCACCGCACCGGTCTTGGCCATCGCGACCACCAGGTCGGTCTGGCGCGACAAAAAGGCCGGCAGCTGGATGATGTCGCAGACTTCAGCAACGACCGCGGCCTGTTCGGGCTCGTGGACGTCGGTGATGATCGGCACGCCGAAGGCTTGCTTGATGTCCTGGAAAATCCGCATGCCCTCTTCCAGGCCAGGGCCACGGTAAGAGGTCACGGAGGAACGGTTGGCCTTGTCGAAGCTGGCCTTGAACACGTAAGGGATACCGAGTTTTTCGGTGACCTTCACGTATTCTTCGCAGACCTGCATCGCCATGTCGCGGCTTTCCAGCACGTTCATGCCACCGAAAAGCACCATTGGCTTGTCGTTGGCAATCTCGATATCGCCTACACGGATGATCTTCTGCGCCATTGGATTTACGCCTTCTTCTGGTGTTGAACCAAAGCTGCTTTAACGAAACCGCTGAACAACGGGTGACCGTCGCGTGGCGTCGAAGTGAACTCCGGGTGGAACTGGCAAGCGACGAACCACGGATGATCCGGGGCTTCGACCACTTCAACCAACGCGCCATCACCGGAACGACCGGAGATTTTCAGGCCGGCTTCGATCAGTTGCGGCAGCAGGTTGTTGTTCACTTCATAGCGATGACGGTGACGCTCGACGATCACGTCCTTGGCATAGCAGTCGTGTACCAGGGAGCCGGTTTCGAGCAGGCAATCCTGGGCGCCGAGACGCATGGTGCCGCCCAGGTCGGACGCTTCGGTGCGGACTTCAACAGCGCCGGTGGCATCTTCCCACTCGGTGATCAATCCCACGACCGGATGGCCGCTGGCACGATCGAACTCGGTGGAGTTCGCGTCTTTCCAGCCCAGCACGTTACGCGCGAACTCGATGACGGCCACTTGCATGCCCAGGCAGATGCCCAGGTACGGCACCTTGTTTTCGCGAGCGAATTGAACGGCAGTGATCTTGCCTTCCACGCCACGCAGACCGAAACCACCCGGTACGAGGATCGCGTCGACACCTTCCAGCAGCGCAGTGCCCTGGTTTTCGATGTCTTCGGAGTCGATGTAGCGCAGGTTGACCTTGGTGCGGTTGCTGATGCCGGCGTGACTCATCGCTTCGATCAGCGACTTGTAGGCGTCCAGCAGCTCCATGTACTTGCCGACCATGGCGATGGTGACTTCGTGCTCGGGGTTGAGCTTGGCGTCGACCACGGCTTCCCACTCGGACAGATCGGCGCCGCCACATTGCAGGCCGAAACGCTCGACGACGAAATCATCCAGGCCCTGGGCGTGCAGGATGCCCGGGATCTTGTAGATGGTGTCGGCGTCTTCCAGCGCGATCACCGCACGTTCTTCAACGTTGGTGAACTGCGCGATCTTGCGGCGCGAGGACAGGTCGATCGGGTGATCGGAACGGCACACCAGCACGTCTGGCTGCAGGCCGATGGAACGCAGTTCCTTGACCGAGTGCTGGGTTGGCTTGGTTTTGGTCTCGCCGGCGGTGGCGATGTACGGCACCAGCGTCAGGTGCATCAGCATCGCGCGCTTGGCGCCGACTTCGAAACGCAATTGACGGATCGCTTCGAGGAACGGTTGCGATTCGATGTCACCCACGGTGCCACCGATCTCGACCATGGCCACGTCGGCATCGCCGGCGCCCTTGATGATCCGGCGCTTGATTTCGTCGGTGATGTGCGGGATCACCTGGATGGTGGCGCCCAGGTAATCACCACGGCGCTCTTTGCGCAGGACGTGTTCGTAGACACGGCCGGTGGTGAAGTTGTTGTTCTGGGTCATGGTCGTGCGGATGAACCGCTCGTAGTGGCCCAGGTCCAGGTCGGTCTCGGCGCCGTCGTGGGTGACGAACACTTCACCGTGCTGGAACGGGCTCATGGTGCCCGGGTCAACGTTGATGTACGGGTCCAGCTTCAGCATGGTGACCTTAAGTCCCCGCGCCTCCAGGATGGCCGCCAATGAAGCCGATGCAATGCCTTTCCCCAATGAAGAAACAACACCGCCCGTGACGAATATGTAGCGCGTCATGAAAAACCCTAGAAGTCTGCGTTAAAGCGGTCCGAGCCGCCGGGGAAAGCGAAGGAAGGCCGAAGCCCCCGATCACCTGCATCAATCACAGTGCATCTTTCAAAAAAACCGCCGCGTTGGGACAGACCGGAAGGTGGAACACCGGTACGTTGCTCGCTACACATTTTTTGGAATCGCCCAGCAAAGACTGCTTGGTAATCGGCAACTCCTGCAATTCAGGCGAATCCACAGAAGTTGTATCAAGAAGGGAGCGTAGTCTACCGGAAAGCCCCTTTCAGCTCAAACCTTGATCGCAGGTGGCGGCTGCCAATGTAAATTCCAGCCATCCTGCGCGCTGCCGTTCAAGCCCCGCAGGTTCGCCACCGCCAGCAATTGCTCGCCCTGGTACAGCAGCGGCAATCTGCCACGGGCGAAGTTCGGGACCCCGCGTTCATTGAGCAAACGCTTCAGATCACGGTGCCCGCGACCCGGCAGATTCATCACTTCACCGCCTTCACGATAGCGGATATGCAGCGGGCCAGCGGGGATTTGACCGGCGAGTGTCAGTACGCCATTGCCCGGCAACGCCAGTGATCGCGAGGCATCAGGCCATTCTTCAGCGGCGGAAGAAGTGCGCAACCAGTGGCCGGACAACCACCATATCCGCCCACCTGCCCGATGGAGTTCGCCGTCCGCCAATCGCCAGCTCGGACGCGCATCGCCGGAAGCATCGCGCAAATCCTCCCAACCCGACCAATGGTCGCTGTCCGGCAGCCGCGTCAGCGCCGCGAGCCAGTGACTCAGTGCATTTCGCTGGCGAGCAGCGGAGAGTGTTGCCAGCGACGCCAGCTCCAGAGACGGCAAACCCAGCCAGTCGAACTCACTGACCGTGCTCGCGCCGGCCAGATCGATTTGCGCCAGCTCATCGAGCAATGCCTGCGCTTCACTCAGATGCGCGGCGCTGCGGGCCATGGTCGCCACCGCTTGCGGCCAGCGCTCGGTCAATACCGGGAACACCTGATGACGCAGGTAATTGCGCGAGAATTGCCGGTCCTGATTCGAGGGGTCTTCAATCCAGCCGAGCGCGTGCGCGGTCGCATAGGCTTCCAAATCCGCACGCGTGACATCGAGCAGGGGCCGCAACAGATGCCCTTTACCCAGCGGTCGCTGGCGCGGCATCGCCGAAAGCCCCCTCACTCCGGCTCCCCGCATTAGCCGAAACAACAGGGTTTCCGCTTGATCGTCACGGTGCTGGCCAGTCAGCAGCACTTCATTGGCCTGAGTCGCCTCGATGAACGCACCGTACCGCGCCTCCCGGGCGGCTCGCTCCAGGCTGGCGCCGGGTTGAACCTGGACGCGAATCACCGCCAGCGGCACTCCCAGCGCATCACAGACCGCCTGACAATGCGCCGGCCACGCATCGGCCGCAGCCTGAAGGCCGTGATGGACATGGATAGCGCTTAGCGCGGGCAGGGATTCGGTTTTTGCGAGGTGGGCAAGCAGGTGCAGCAGGACGGTGGAATCGAGGCCACCGGAGAAGGCGATGCGCCAGGTGGTGGCGTTGCGCCAGGGCTTGAGGTTCAGCAGGAGCCTGGCTGGCAGATCAATCATGGGCTGGCTCATATCGATCACTTTGCACAAATCAAATGTGGGAGCGGGCTTGCTCGCGAAAGCGGTGCAACATTCAACACATCGGTTGACTGTTACACCGCTTTCGCGAGCAAGCCCGCTCCCACAGTGGTTTTGCGTCGCTGGAAGAGACCAGGTCAGATCAGAGACCGTAGCTCATCAGGCGCTCGTAACGGCGGGCCAGCAGCGCTTCGTTATCGAACTTCTTCAGCATCGACAGTTGCGAGCTCAGCTCGGCACGGATCGAGGCTGCCGCCTTGGCTGGATCACGGTGTGCGCCACCCAACGGCTCGCCGATCACCTTGTCGACGATGCCCAGGCCCTTGAGGCGATCGGCGGTGATGCCCATGGCTTCAGCGGCATCCGGGGCTTTTTCCGCGGTTTTCCACAGAATCGAGGCGCAACCTTCCGGCGAAATCACCGCGTAGGTCGAGTACTGCAGCATGTTCAACTGATCGCACACGCCAATCGCCAGCGCGCCACCGGAACCACCCTCACCGATCACGGTGGCGATGATTGGGGTTTTCAGGCGCGCCATGACGCGCAGGTTCCAGGCGATCGCTTCGCTCTGGTTGCGCTCTTCGGCGTCGATGCCCGGGTAGGCGCCCGGCGTATCGATGAAGGTCAGGATCGGCATTTTGAAGCGTTCGGCCATTTCCATCAGGCGGCACGCCTTGCGGTAGCCTTCGGGGCGCGGCATGCCGAAGTTGCGGCGAACTTTCTCGCGCACTTCCCGGCCTTTCTGGTGGCCTATGATCATCACCGGCTGGTCGTCCAGACGGGCAATGCCACCCACGATCGCCGCGTCGTCGGAGAAGTGACGGTCGCCGTGCAGTTCGTCGAACTCGGTGAAGATGTGTTCGATGTAGTCCAGGGTATACGGACGTTTCGGGTGACGCGCCAGGCGTGCGATCTGCCAGCTGGTCAGCTTGGCGAAGATGTCTTCGGTCAGCGTGCTGCTCTTGTCCTGCAGGCGGGAGATCTCATCGCCGATATTCAGCGAATTGTCATTACCGACCAAGCGCAACTCTTCGATCTTGGCTTGCAGGTCGGCGATCGGCTGTTCGAAATCTAGAAAATTCGGGTTCATAGGCGTCCGTCTTGGGTCGACCTCCAAGGGAACTTGGGCCGGCCGGTTGTCTATTCGCGCCCTACCTTAAGGGACAGGCGCGTTCAGGTCGAGATTAAAAAATTCGGTCGAGATCAGGCCACGCTCTTGATGGAGAAGAATGAGGCCTGACCGTCAACGGTATTGGAGGAAGACGTTGTCTCGCCCGAACTGGTCACGCAGGGCTTGAATCAAGGCGTCCGCCGGGTCGATCCGCCAGGTCTCGCCGAACTGCAGCAAGGCCTTCGCATCGGGACTGGTGTATTCCATGGTGATCGGGCACGCACCGCGGTGACGCTTGAACAGCTCCCCCAGCCAGCGCAGCTGATCGCCCTTGAGGTCCTTGGTCTGCAGCTTCAGGCGCAGGCTTTCGGCCAGGTTGGTGCGCGCATCTTCCATGCTCATCACCCGCTTGACCCGCAGGCGCAGGCCACCGGAAAAGTCGTCGTTGCTCACTTCGCCTTCGACCACCACCATCGCGTCGGTCTGCAACAGCGACTGTGCGGAATGGAACGCGTCGGCAAACAACGAGGCTTCGATCCGGCCAGAGCGGTCGTCAAGGGTAATGAACCCCATCTTGTCGCCCTTTTTGTTCTTCATCACGCGCAGGGCGATGATCATGCCCGCGACCGTCTGGGTATCCCGGGCCGGTTTCAGGTCGATGATGCGCTGACGGGCGAAACGGCGGATCTCGCCTTCGTACTCGTCGATCGGGTGACCGGTCAGGTACAGGCCCAAGGTATCTTTCTCGCCTTTGAGGCGTTCCTTGAGGGTCAATTCCTTGGCCTTGCGGTGATTGACGTAGACATCGGCGTCTTCTTCGACGAACAGGCCGCCAAACAGATCGACGTGACCGCTGTCTTTGGTACGCGCGGTTTGTTCGGCCGCCTTGATCGCCCCTTCCATGGCGTTCAGCAAGACCGCCCGGTTACGGTCGATATTGGCCTGATAGGCTTTCTGCTCGTCATGGAAGTAAGGACCGAGACGATCCAGCGCACCGCTGCGGATCAACCCGTCCAAGGTGCGTTTGTTGATGCGCTTGAGATCGACACGGGCGCAGAAGTCGAACAGGTCCTTGAACGGACCCGCCTGGCGCGCCTCGGTGATCGCTTCCACCGGACCTTCACCCACCCCCTTGATCGCGCCGAGGCCGTAGATAATCCGGCCTTCGTCGTTCACCGTGAACTTGAACTCCGAGGTATTCACATCCGGCGCGTCGAGGCGCAGCTTCATGGTGCGAATTTCTTCGATCAAGGTCACGACCTTGTCGGTGTTGTGCATATCCGCCGACAGCACCGCGGCCATGAACGGTGCCGGGTAGTGGGTCTTCAGCCACGCGGTCTGGTACGACACCAGGCCGTAAGCAGCGGAGTGGGATTTGTTGAAGCCGTAACCGGCGAATTTTTCCACCAGGTCGAAAATGTTACCGGCCAGGTCCGGGTCGATGTTGTTAGCGGTGCAACCTTCAATGAAACCGCCGCGCTGCTTGGCCATTTCTTCGGGCTTTTTCTTGCCCATGGCCCGACGCAGCATGTCCGCACCGCCGAGGGTGTAACCGGCCATGACCTGGGCAATCTGCATCACCTGTTCCTGATACAGGATGATGCCGTAAGTCGGTGCCAACACCGGCTTGAGGCCTTCGTACTGGTAGTCCGAGTGCGGGTACGCCAGTTCGGCGCGACCGTGCTTACGGTTAATGAAGTCATCCACCATGCCCGATTGCAGAGGGCCCGGACGAAACAGGGCCACCAGTGCGATCAAGTCTTCCAGGCAGTCGGGCTTGAGCTTTTTGATCAGCTCCTTCATGCCGCGCGACTCGAGCTGGAACACCGCGGTGGTTTCAGCCTTTTGCAGCAGTTGGTAGGTCGGTTTGTCATCCAGCGGGATGAACGCGATGTCCAGCGGCGGCTCATCGACCTTGGCGCGCTCGCGGTTGATGGTTTTCAGCGCCCAGTCGATGACCGTCAGGGTTCGCAGACCGAGGAAGTCGAACTTCACCAGGCCGGCGGCTTCAACGTCATCCTTGTCGAACTGGGTCACCAGGCCGTCACCCGCCTCATCGCAATAAATCGGCGAGAAGTCAGTCAGCTTGGTCGGCGCGATCACCACACCACCGGCGTGCTTGCCGACGTTACGCACAACGCCTTCCAGCTTGCGCGCCATTTCCCAGATTTCCGCGGCTTCTTCATCGACCTTGATGAAGTCGCGGAGGATTTCTTCCTGTTCGTAGGCCTTTTCCAGGGTCATGCCGACTTCGAACGGAATCATCTTCGACAGACGATCCGCCAGGCCGTAGGACTTGCCCTGCACCCGCGCCACGTCACGGACCACAGCCTTGGCCGCCATGGAACCGAACGTGATGATCTGGCTCACCGCATTACGGCCGTATTTCTCGGCCACGTAGTCGATCACACGGTCACGGCCATCCATGCAGAAGTCGACGTCGAAGTCGGGCATGGAGACCCGTTCCGGGTTAAGGAAACGTTCGAACAGCAGGTCATATTCCAGCGGATCGAGGTCGGTGATCTTCTGTACATAGGCCACCAGCGACCCGGCACCCGACCCACGGCCTGGGCCGACTGGCACGCCGTTGCTCTTGGCCCACTGGATAAAGTCCATCACGATCAGGAAGTAACCGGGGAAGCCCATCTGGATAATGATATCCAGCTCGAAATTCAACCGGTCGACATAGACCTGACGCTTGGCTTCGTAATCTTCGGTGGTGTCCCTGGGCAGCAGAACGCTGAGGCGATCTTCCAGGCCATCGAACGAAACCTTGCGGAAATACTCGTCGATGGTCATGCCATCGGGAATCGGGAAGTTGGGCAGGAAGTGCTTGCCCAGTTTCACTTCGATATTGCAGCGCTTGGCGATCTCGACGGTGTTCGCCAATGCCTCGGGAATGTCGCTGAACAGCTCAGCCATTTCCTCGGCGCTTTTGAGGTATTGCTGGTCACTGTAATTCTTGGAACGTCGTGGATCGTCGAGGGCGCGACCTTCACCGATGCAGACACGGGTTTCGTGAGCGGCGAAGTCTTCCTGCTTGATGAAGCGCACGTCGTTGGTCGCCACCAGTGGCGCTCCGATCTTCTCGGCCAGGGCCACGGCGCCGTGCAGTTGTTCTTCATCGTTGGGACGATGGGTGCGCTGGATTTCCAGGTAGAAGCGATCCGGGAAGACCGTCATCCATTCGCGCGCCAGGTTTTCCGCTTCAGCCGGGTTGCCACTGAGCATGGCCAGGCCGATCTCGCCCTCTTTCGCCGCCGACAGCATGATCAAGCCTTCGCTGGCTTCGGCCACCCACTCGCGCTCGATGATGATCGAGCCATTGCGCTGGCCGTCGATGAAGCCGCGGGAGATCAGTTCGGTCAGGTTGCGATAGCCCACGGCATTCATCGCCAACAGGCTGATCCGGCTCAAGGCGTTATCCGGATCCTTGTTCGACAGCCACAGGTCGGCGCCGCAGATCGGCTTGATCCCCGCACCCATGGCCGCTTTATAGAATTTGACCAGGGAACACATGTTGTTCTGGTCGGTGACCGCTACGGCGGGCATGTTCATGCCGACCAGGGTCTTGACCAGCGGTTTGATCCGCACCAGACCGTCGACCAGGGAATATTCAGTGTGCAGGCGTAGGTGAACGAATGAAGCCGGCATAGTGATCCTGCGTATGTTCATAAAAACAACAAGGCCCGGATTGTACCGGGCCTTGGCGAAAACATCAGCCTGCGACTAGCCCACGATCAGGTGTGCCCGCGCTTCGTAAGCCAGGCGGACCGGGGCGAACGAACGCCGGTGAATCGGCGTCGGCCCCAGGCGGGCCAGGGCTTCCAGATGAACGGGAGTCGGGTAGCCTTTGTGGCCGCCGATGCCGTACCCCGGGTACACCAATTCGAAAGCAGCCATTTCACGGTCGCGACTGACCTTGGCCAGGATCGATGCCGCGGCGATGGCCGGTACCAGGGCGTCACCCTGTATCACCGCTTCGGCGCGCATCGACAGTTTCGGGCAGCGGTTGCCGTCGATCATCGCCAGTCTTGGCGTGATGTGCAGGCCCTCGACGGCGCGCTGCATGGCCAGCATGGTGGCGTGGAGGATGTTCAACTGGTCGATTTCTTCGACTTCGGCGCGAGCGATGCACCAGCTCAGGGCTTTTTCGCAGATTTCGTCATACAGCTTTTCGCGACGGGCCTCGGTCAGCTTCTTCGAGTCGTTCAGACCGAGAATCGGCCGGCTCGGATCGAGGATCACCGCTGCGGTCACCACGGCGCCACAGAGCGGGCCACGGCCGACTTCGTCGACACCGGCAACCAATGCTTCGACTTCAGCGACCAAGTTGAAATCCAGCCCCATTTGCATGCTTGTTTTTTTCATTGTACTTGACCGATCAGGTTCAGCACTGCATCCGCAGCCTGGTTGGAGGCATCCAGACGAAGGGTCCGGTGTATCTGGTCAAAACCGCGGGTCTGCTCTTCACCACCCTCGATCAGCGGCGACAGGGTCTGGGCCAGCGCTTCGACCGTCGCCTCGTCCTGCAGTAGCTCGGGCACCAGCAGGCGCTGGGCCAGCAGGTTCGGCAAGGACACGTATGGGCTTTTCACCATGCGTTTGAGAATCCAGAACGTCAGTGGCGCCAGGCGATACGCAACCACCATCGGCCGCTTGTACAACAAGGCTTCAAGCGTCGCTGTACCCGAGGCGATCAGCACCGCATCGCAGGCCGCCAGGGCCAGATGGGATTTGCCGTCGAGCAAGGTCAGCGGCAGGTCCCGACCGGCCAGCAACTCCTCGAGCTGCTTGCGCCGCTCGGGGCTGGCGCAAGGCACGACGAACCGCACGCCAGGGCGCAGGGCCCGCAGACGCTGGGCGGTATCGAGGAACAACGCACCCAGGCGCCCTACCTCGCCACCGCGACTGCCGGGCATCAATGCGACCAGCGGTCCGTCCGGCAAGCCGAGTTCGGCACGAGCGGCGGCGCGATCGGCTTCGAGCGGAATCGCATCGGCCAGGGAGTGCCCGACAAACCGCACCGGCACGCCCTTCTCTTCATAGAATTTCGCTTCGAACGGGAACAGCGTCAGCATCAGGTCGCAGCCTTCACGGATCTTCAGCACCCGTTTCTGCCGCCAGGCCCAGACCGACGGGCTGACGTAATGCACGGTCTTGATCCCGGCCTGACGCAATTTGAGTTCGATCGTGAGGTTGAAGTCCGGGGCATCGATGCCGATGAACACGTCCGGCTTCTCGGCGATCAGGTCCGCAACCAGTTTCTTGCGGCGCTTGAGCAACTCCCGCAAGCGACCCAGCACTTCCACCAGGCCCATCACGGAAAGACGCTCCATGGGGAAATACGAGGTCAGGCCTTCGGCCTGCATCAATGGGCCACCGACTCCGATGAACTCCACCGTTGGATGCCGAGCCTTGAGCGCGCGCATCAGACCGGCGCCCAGAATGTCGCCGGAAGCCTCACCGGCTACCAGCGCTATACGCAGATTAGCCATGATTATCGAGTGATGCCGCGGGTCGAAGACTGGATGGAATCACGGAACACCGCGACTTCAGGAAACTGCGCCGAAGGTTCGGTCAGCTCGGCGAGCGCCTGTTCAACCGTCAGGCCCTGGCGGTAAACCACCTTGTAGGCACGACGCAACGCGTGGATCGCGTCTTCGCTGAACCCGCGACGGCGCATGCCTTCGAAGTTCATGCTGCGCGCTTCGGCCGGGTTGCCGAACACCGTGACGTACGCGGGTACGTCCTTGCCGATGGCGGTACCCATGCCGGAAAAGCTGTGGGCGCCGATGTGGCAATACTGGTGGACCAGGGTAAAGCCGGACAGGATCGCCCAGTCCTCGACGTGCACATGGCCTGCCAGCGCAGTGTTGTTGACCAGAATGCAGTGGTTGCCGATGACGCTGTCGTGGCCGATGTGGGCATAGGCCATGATCAGGTTGTGATCACCCAGGGTCGTTTCCGAACGGTCCTGGACGGTGCCGCGGTGAATCGTCACCCCTTCACGGATGACGTTGTGGTCACCGATGACCAGGCGAGTCTCTTCACCCTTGTATTTCAGATCGGGCGTGTCCTCGCCTACCGAAGAAAACTGGTAGATGCGATTATGCTTACCGATTCGGGTCGGACCCTTGAGAATCACATGCGGCCCGATCACTGTCCCCTCGCCGATTTCCACACCTGCGCCGATGATCGACCAGGGGCCGACCTCGACGTCGTCGGCCAGGATGGCCGCCGGATCGATGATTGCGCGAGGGTCAATCAAACTCATAGTTTGCGTTCCGCGCAGATGATTTCAGCGGAGCAGACTGGCTTGCCATCGACCGAAGCCTGGCACTCGAACTTCCAGATCTGGCGCTTGCAGCTCAGGAACTTGGCTTCAAGGATCAACTGATCGCCCGGCAGGACCGGCTGGCGGAAGCGCAGCTTGTCGGAGCCGACGAAGTAATAGAGGGTGCCGTCGGCCGGTTTCACGTCGAGCATTTTGAAACCAAGGATCCCGGCAGCCTGAGCCATTGCTTCAATGATCAACACGCCCGGCATGATCGGATGCGCAGGGAAGTGACCATTGAAGAACGGCTCGTTGATGCTGACATTCTTGTAGGCGCGAATGCGCTTGCCTTCCACATCCAGATCCACCACCCGGTCCACCAGCAGGAACGGGTAACGGTGAGGCAGGTATTCGCGAATCTCGTTGATGTCCATCATTTCGGGGGGAAGCCTATGTAAAGATTGGTAACGCGCGACTGACGCGCATTCCTCTAGCAAATCAAGGAGGCCGACTAGCGGCTGTGCACACTTGATATGGAAATGGTATCAGCCATCTGATGAAGCATTATCGTCAGGGGTCACTTCCCCTACTCGCTTTTCCAGCTGTCGCAGCCGTCGCGCGATGTCATCGAGCTGACGCAGGCGTGCCGCGCTTTTGCGCCATTCGGCAGCCGGCTGCATGGCCGTACCGGAAGAATAGGAACCCGGCTCGGTAATCGAGTGGGTCACCATGGTCATCCCGGTGATGAAAACGTTGTCGCAGATTTCGATATGCCCCACCAGCCCGACGCCACCGGCGAGCATGCAATGCTTGCCGATTTTGCTGCTGCCGGAGATCCCCACGCACGCTGCCATGGCGGTGTGATCACCAATCTGGACGTTGTGGGCGATCTGAATCTGATTGTCGAGCTTGACGCCATTGCCGATGACAGTATCGGCCAATGCACCGCGATCGACAGCGGTATTCACGCCGATCTCTACATCATCGCCGACCAGCACTCCACCGACCTGGGCGATTTTCTGCCAGACACCTTTCTCGTTGGCGAAACCGAAACCTTCACCACCAAGCACGGCACCGGACTGGATCACCACCCGCTTGCCGATGCGCACGTCGTGATACAGCGTGACGCGCGGGGGCCAGCCAACCACCCTCGCCAATCTCGCTGCGGGCACCGACAAAGCAATGGGCGCCGACGGTCACGCCAGCGGCAATGCGGGCTGCGCTTTCGATCACGGCAAAGGCCCCGATGCTCGCCGCCGGATCGACCACCGCATCCGCCGCCACGACCGCCGTCGGGTGAACCCCGGCTAGCGCTTTGGGCTTGGGATCGAACAGGTGGGAAATACGGGCGTAGGCCAGGTACGGATCGGCCACCACCAGTGCATCACCGACGAAACCTTCCGCGTCAGCGGCCTTCAGCAACACGGCTGCGGCCCGGCTGTCAGCCAGGTATTTGCGGTATTGAGGATTTGCCAGAAAGCTCAACTGAGCTGGGCCAGCCTCTTGCAAAGTGGCTAGCCCAGTAATTTCCTTCTCCGCGTCGCCACGCAGGGTGGCGTCGAGGAACTCGGCCAACTGGCCGAGTTTTATGGTCGCTGTCATGGATTACTTCAGCTGATTCATGCGCTCGATAACCTGGCGAGTGATGTCGTACTGAGGCTTGACATCAATCACTGCGCCACGCTCGAAGACCAGGTCAAAAGCACCTTTCTTGATGACTTCTTCCACAGCGCTGTCCAGTTTCGGCTTGAGCTGCTTCAGCATTTCACGGTCGGCAACAGCCTTGGCTTCGTTCAGCTCCTTGGACTGGAACTGGAAGTCACGGGCCTTTTGCTTGAACTCGAGTTCCAGGCGCTCACGCTCGCCTTGCTGCATCTTGTCGCCGCCCGCCATCAGACGATCCTGGATGCCCTTGGCACTGCTTTCCAGGGTCTTGAGCTTGGACAGCTGAGGACCGAATTTTTTCTCCGCATCCACGGCGTATTTCTTGGCCGCGTCGGATTCCAGCAGCGCCATCTGATAGTTCAGAACGGCGATTTTCATGTCGGCAAAAGCCGGACCTGCTACCAGTACGGTCGCCAGGAGAACCAATTGAGTCAACTTACGCACGATGCACTCCTACAAAATCCATTGTCGTTATCTTGGGTCAGACGCTTAGAACGTCTGGCCGAGGGAGAATTGGAACACTTGAGTCTCAGCGTCATCCGGTTTCTTGACCGGCATGGCCAACGCGAAGCTCAGAGGACCCAGTGCGGTGACCCAGGTCACGCCGACACCGACGGAACTGGCCATGTTGCTCAGACTGATATCGTTGCACTTGGTATTGGACGACGAACCGTTTGCGTTGGTGGTGTCTTCGCATTTCGAGTCGAAGACGTTACCCACATCCCAGAATACCGACGTACGCAGGGAACGTTGATCCTTGACGAACGGCAGCGGGAACAGAAGCTCCACACCGCCCTGGATCAGGACGTTGCCACCAAACGGCAGCGGATCCTGGTCCGGATCGGCCAATGTACCCGGGTTTGTACCACGGCTAGGCGTACTGCGTGGACCCAACGTACTGTCCTTGAAGCCACGCACCGAGTTGAAACCACCAGCATAGTAGTTTTCATAGAATGGCAAGCCATCGGTCGAACCGTAACCGTCGCCATAACCCAATTCGGTGTGCAGGCGCATGGTGTAGTTCTCGCTCAATGGCTGGAACAGCTGGCCACGGTAATCGAGCTTGAAGAACGACAGGTCGCTGCCAGGGGTGGTGGTTTCCAGCACCAGGCTCTGGGAACGGCCACGGGTAGCGAGTACGCCCTTGTTCAGGGTGGATTCGGACCAGCCGGCCGAGGCCTTGAAGTTCAGGTAGTTGTCGCCTTCCTTGTTCACGAAGTCGAAGATCTCGTCAACGGTGTAGACGCCCGTCTTGATCTTGTCTTGTTGCGCCGTCAGGCCGAAGGTCAGGCGCGACGTTTCGCTGATCGGGTAGCCGACGCTCACGCCAGCACCCAAGCTGTCAACGGCGTAGCTGGCAACGTCGACGTCGAGATCGTCGTAGTCAGTGGTGCGATAGAACGCGTTGTAACCCAGGCTCACGCCATCGGCAGTCCAGTACGGGTCGACATAACCGAAGTTATAACGGCTCTGGTATTCGCTGCGGGTCAAACCGACGCTGACCTTGTTACCGGTCCCCAGGAAGTTGTTCTGGGTGATCGAACCACCGAGGATCAGACCGGCGCTCTGGGCGAAACCGACACTGGCGGTAATCGAACCGGAAGCCTGTTCTTCAACGCTGTAGTTCACATCGACCTGGTCGTCGACGCCCGGCACGGCCGGCGTTTCGACGTTGACTTCCTTGAAGAAGCCCAGGCGCTCAAGACGGGTCTTGGATTGGTCGATCAGGTAGGTCGAAGCCCAGCCGCCTTCCATCTGACGCATTTCGCGGCGCAGCACTTCGTCTTCCGACTTGGTGTTGCCACGGAAGTTGATACGGTTGACGTAGGCGCGCTTGCCCGGATCGACGGCGAACGTGATGTCTACCGTGTGGTCGTCTTCGTGAGGCTGAGGCACGCCGTTGACGTTGGCGAAGGTGTAACCCTCGTTACCGAGGCGGCGGGTGATCAGTTCCGAGGTGGTGGTCATCAGCTTGCGCGAGAACACCTGGCCTTTCTGCACCAGCAACAGGGATTTGATCTGGTCTTCAGGGACTTTCAGGTCGCCGCTCAGCTTGACGTCACGAACGGTGTACTTCTCGCCTTCGTTGACGTTGACGGTGATATAGACGTGTTTCTTGTCCGGGGTGATGGACACCTGGGTCGAAGCGATATCCATGTTGATATAGCCACGGTCCAGGTAGTAGGAACGCAGGCGCTCGAGGTCACCGGACAGTTTTTCACGAGCGTACTTGTCGTCGTTCTTGAAGAACGACAACCAGTTGCTGGTCTTGAGTTCGAACAGGTCGATCAGGTCTTCGTCGGCGAAGACCGTGTTACCCACCACGTTGATGTGCTGGATAGCGGCGACGGTGCCTTCGTTGATGTTGACCTTCAGCGCAACGCGGTTACGCGGCTGCGGCACCACTTCGGTGTCGACAGTGGCCGAGTAGCGACCCTGAGCGACGTACTGGCGCTGCAGTTCGTTACGCACACCTTCGAGGGTGGCGCGCTGGAAGATCTCGCCTTCGGCCAGACCGGATTGTTTGAGGCCCTTCATCAGGTCTTCAGTGGAGATCGCTTTGTTGCCCTCGATCTCGATACTGGCGACCGAGGGGCGCTCGACGACCGTGATGACCAGGACGTTGCCGTCGCGACCCAACTGGATATCCTGAAAGAAACCGGTTTTGAACAGCGCACGAGTGGATTCCACCAGGCGACGATCGTCCGCCTTTTCACCGACGTTCAACGGCAAGGCACCAAAGACACTCCCCGCGGAGACCCGCTGGAGGCCATTGACGCGAATATCAGAGATGGTGAAGGACTCGGCGTGAACTTCGGCGATCATCAATACGGTGAGAACCGCAGTTAGCAGCAGACGTTTCATGAAGTCCTTTCTTATTCCAACTGGCAATAAACAAACTGCCGCAAAATGCGGCAGATTCGCAATTCAGCGAAGCGTTACAGTCGACCCAGATCATTGACCAGAGCAAGCAACATCACCCCGACCACCAAACTGATACCGATCTGTATCCCCCAACCCTGCACCCGATCCGACAAGGGGCGACCACGCACCCACTCGATCAGATAAAACAACAGATGCCCCCCATCCAGTACAGGAATGGGCAACAAATTCAGAACCCCCAGGCTAATACTCAGATAAGCAAGGAAATTCAGGAAATCAGCGACACCCGACTGGGCAGAAGCGCCCGCCACTTTAGCAATGGTTATCGGTCCACTCAAGTTTTTTACCGAGAGCTCGCCGAACAACATTTTCTTCAGCGAATCGAGGGTCAGCACACTCATGGTCCAGGTGCGTCGAGCACCCTCCCCGATCGCTGCCACGGGACCGTAACTGACCTCGCGAATCATCTCCGGCGGCCAGTCGACTGCCTTCACCCCCGCCCCCAGATAACCACTGGGCGCCTTCTTCTCACCACGCGCGGCCAGCGTCACCGGGATGTCGAGTTGAGCCGCGTCGCGCTCGATGCGCAGGATGATTTTGCTATCGGGGCGCAGGCGGACGGTATCGACCACCTGCTGCCAGTCGTCCAATGCCTTGCCATCCAGGGCGATCAATCGATCGCCGGTCTTCAGGCCGGCAGCCTGGGCCGGGCCTTTTGGATCGAGTTCGGCCAGCACCGGTGGCAGGGCCGGACGCCAGGGGCGAATGCCCAGCGAGCGAATCGGGTCCGGTTCATCGGCACCCTTGAGCCATTTGTCCAGCACCAGCTCACGAGGCGATTCGGCCGTGGAGCCCTGATCGCGAACCAGCAACTGCAGGGCACCGCTTTCACCCAGACGACGCACCAGCTGCAGATTCACCGCCGCCCAGCCGGACGTGGGCTCGCCATCGATGGCAATGATTTCCTGACCGGCGCTCAGGCCGGCCTTGGCGGCGATACTGCCGGACTCGACGGCACCGATGACCGGTCGCACCTGCTCGCTGCCAAGCATCGCGAGCACCCAGAAAAAGACCATCGCCAGCAGAAAGTTGGCAATCGGGCCGGCCGCGACGATAGCGATGCGTTGACGGACCGATTTGCGATTGAAGGATTGCTCGATCTGCTCGACAGGCACTTCGCCTTCGCGCTCGTCGAGCATCTTCACATAGCCGCCCAGCGGGATGGCGGCGATCACGAATTCGGTGCCTTGCTTGTCGTGCCAGCGCAGCAATGGCATGCCGAAGCCCACGGAAAAGCGCAGCACTTTGACCCCACAGCGACGCGCGACCCAGAAATGGCCGAATTCGTGGAAGGTGACCAGCACGCCCAGCGCTACCAGGGTGCCGACAATCATATAGAGCGCGCTCATCTACTTTCTCCGCAATCCTGTTCGTTGCTGCATGGGCCAACGTATTGCAGCACTTACCGCCCGTGACGACTCAACCATTGCCCGGCCAGCACACGGGCCTTGGTGTCCGCCGTAAACACCGCGTCGAGATCGTCCACCGCAACCACCGGCTCGAGATTCAACACTTCCTCGATGATACTCGCGATTTCCGGGTAACGAACCCGTCCATCGAGAAAGGCCGCGACCGCCACTTCATTCGCCGCATTGAGCATGGCCGGCGCACTGTTACCCGCTTCGGCCGCCTGACGCGCAAGGCGCAGGCAAGGGAAGCGATGTTCATCGGGTGCCTGGAAATCCAGACGCGCGATGGCAAACAGATCCAGCGGCGGCACGCCCGAGTCGATCCGCTCCGGCCAGGCCAGCGCATTGGCGATGGGCGTACGCATGTCCGGATTGCCCAGCTGGGCCAATACCGAACCGTCGATGTAATCGACCAGCGAATGAATCACGCTCTGCGGGTGAATCACCACCTCGACCTGGGATGGCTTGGCATCGAACAGCCAGCAGGCCTCGATCAATTCGAGCCCCTTGTTCATCATGCTGGCCGAATCCACCGAGATCTTGCGCCCCATGGACCAGTTCGGATGGGCACACGCCTGATCGGGGGTGACATGCACCAACTCAGCCATAGGTGTCTGTCGGAACGGACCACCCGAAGCTGTCAGCAAAATCCGACGCACGCCGACGGCCCCCAGGCCACGGGCAAAATCCCCTGGCATGCACTGGAAAATCGCGTTGTGCTCACTGTCGATCGGCAACAGCACCGAACCGCTTTTACGCACGGCCTGCATGAACAGCGCGCCGGACATCACCAGCGCTTCTTTGTTGGCCAGGAGGATTTTCTTGCCGGCTTCGACGGCCGCCAGGGTCGGACGCAAGCCCGCCGCACCGACGATAGCGGCCATCACGGCATCCACTTCAGGATCGGCCGCCACCTGGCACAACCCCTCCTCCCCCACCAGCACACGGGTCGACAGGCCCGCCGCGTGCAAGTCGTCCTGCAAGCCTCGGGCAGCGCTCGCCTCGGGCACCACGGCAAACCGCGGCGCATGACGCACGCATAGCGCCCGCAGCTCACTCAGGCGGGTGAAGCCGCTCAAGGCGAACACCTGATAACGCTCAGGATGACGCGCAATGACGTCGAGCGTGCTCAAACCGATCGAACCGGTCGCCCCCAGTACGGTAATCTGCTGTGGGCGGCTCACGGTGCGGCCATCCACAGCAATACGGCAAACACTGGAATCGCCGCCGTAAGACTGTCGATGCGATCGAGCACCCCGCCGTGACCCGGCAGCAGGTTGCTGCTGTCCTTGATCCCGGATTGACGCTTGAACATGCTTTCGGTGAGGTCACCCACCACCGAGATAAACACGATCACGGCGGCGCAGATCAGACCGATCAGCATCTGGGCGACACTCCAGTCGCGAACGATCCCGACGATTGCCGTGATCACCAGGCTCGCCGCCAACCCGCCATACACGCCTTCCCAGCTTTTGCCGGGACTGACCTGGGGGGCCAGCTTGCGCTTGCCGAACGCTCGACCGGAAAAGTAAGCCCCGATATCGGCGCCCCAGACCAGCACCATCACCGCCATGATCAGCCAGTTACCCAGGGGCTCCTGCTTGATCTGGACCAGACCTTGCCAGGCCGGCAACAAAATCAGCAGACCGATCACCAGCTTGCAGGCAGCGCTGGCCCAATGTTCGCTGGAGCGCGGGTAAGTCAGGACCAGCCAGGTCGCAACCCCCCACCAGAGCACCGAAGCGCCCAACACCCACGGTGCCAGCCCGGGCAGGATATGCATGATAAACAGCATCAATGCGACCACCGCCGCATAGGCGACGCGGATCGGCTGCTCGGTGAAGCCCGCCAGGCGTGCCCATTCCCAGGCTCCGAGGGTCACGACCAGCCCGATGAACAGGGCAAAACCGCTGCCTTCAAGCAGGAAAAACCCGCACAACGCAATCGGTAGCAGGATCAGTGCGGTGATGATTCGTTGTTTAAGCATTAAACCCGGGCTCCAGCCTCGACCTGCTCGCTCGTTTTACCGAAGCGGCGCTGGCGAGAAGCGTAATCGGCCAGCGCGTTACGCATGGCATCGTGTTTGAAGTCCGGCCAGAACAGGTCGGAGAAGTACAACTCGGCGTAAGCCAGTTGCCACAGCAGGAAGTTACTGATGCGATGCTCGCCACCGGTACGGATGCACAAGTCCGGCAACGGCAGGTCACCGGTGACCAGACAGGTTTGCAACAGTTCCGGGGTAATGTCTTCCGGCTGCAGATGCCCGGCCTGAACTTCCCGCGCCAGACGTTGCGCGGCTTGCGCGATATCCCACTGACCGCCGTAGTTGGCGGCGATCTGCAGGATGAAGCGATTGGCGCCCACCGTCATGGCCTCGGCCTCACGCATGGCAGCCTGCAACTCTGGGTGAAAACGCGAACGGTCGCCAATGATGCGCAAACTGATGTTGTTCTCGTTCAGGCGCTTGGCTTCACGCCGCAGCGCCCTGAAGAACAGGTCCATCAAGGCACTGACCTCGGCGGCCGGACGCTGCCAGTTCTCACTGGAGAAGGCAAACAGCGTCAATACCTCGACCTTGGCCTCGGCACAGACCTCGATCACTGCCCGAACGGCATCCACCCCCGCTTTATGACCGGCGACACCCGGCATAAAGCGTTTTTTCGCCCAGCGATTATTACCATCCATGATGATCGCGACATGGCGCGGCACCGCGGTCGGCGCACTCTGCTTGATCTTATCCATGACAACGCGACCCTTATACGGCCATCAGGTCTTTTTCTTTCTGCGCCAGATTCGCGTCGATTTCAGCCACGTACTTTTTGGTCAGATCATCGATCTCGCCAGTGGCGCGACGCTCTTCGTCTTCGCTGATTTCTTTTTCCTTGACCAGATCCTTGAGCTGGCTATTCGCATCACGACGGATGTTGCGCACGGCAACACGAGCGTCTTCAGCGACATCGCGCGCCTGCTTGGTGAAGCCCTTGCGGGTTTCTTCGGTCAGGGCCGGCATGGAGATCAGCAGCAACTCACCCAGGTTGGTCGGGTTGAGGTTCAGACCTGCGCTACCGATGGCTTTGTCGACAGCACCCAGCATGTTGCGCTCAAAGGCAACGACTTGCAGGGTACGGGCGTCCTTGACGGTGATGTTCGCCACTTGCTTGATCGGGGTGTCGGAACCGTAATACGGCACCATCACGCCTTCAAGAATGCTTGGGTGCGCCTGGCCGGTACGAATACGGCCGAAGTTGTGCGCCAGCGATTCCACGGATTTTTTCATGCGCTCTTGAGCGTCTTTCTTGATTTCGTTGATCATTGTTGGCCTTCCTCGATCAGGGTCCCTTCAGCGCCGCCATGCACGATGTTCAGCAGGGCGCCGGGCTTGTTCATGTTAAATACGCGCAACGGCATCTTGTGGTCGCGGCACAGGCAAATGGCCGTCAGGTCCATCACGCCCAGCTTGCGATCCAGCACTTCATCGTACGTCAGATGATCGAACTTCTCGGCATGCGGGTCCTTGAATGGGTCCGCAGTGTAGACGCCATCGACCTTGGTTGCCTTGAGCACCACATCGGCATCGATTTCGATTGCACGCAGGCAGGCTGCCGAATCCGTGGTGAAGAACGGGTTACCCGTACCCGCCGCGAAAATCACAACCTCCTTGGCGTTCAGGTGGCGCATGGCTTTGCGGCGATCATAGTGATCGGTCACACCAACCATGGAAATGGCCGACATCACGATGGCGGAGATATTGGCACGCTCCAGCGCATCACGCATGGCCAAGGCATTCATCACAGTGGCCAGCATGCCCATGTGGTCGCCAGTGACCCGATCCATGCCGGCCGCGCTCAGCGCCGCACCGCGGAACAGGTTACCACCACCGATCACCAGACCGACCTGAACACCGATGCCGACCAGCTGGCCGACTTCCAGCGCCATGCGATCCAGAACTTTCGGATCGATCCCGAACTCTTCCGAGCCCATCAGGGCCTCGCCGCTAAGCTTGAGTAGAATGCGTTTATAGCGAGCCTGATAACCACTGCCCTGCTGAGCCATTGCGAATCTCTCCTGCGGCGTATTTTAAAAAATTCTTTGCCCGCTGTTTACAGCCGGCGTTCACTCTAGCGTGACGCTGCTTCAGCGCCATCGGAACATGGCTTTGTAAGCCAGTTCCAGGGGGAAACCAATTAAAATTGGGTACCCCATCTGAAAAGAGGCTGCGCGCGTGAGCGGGCAGCCTCTTCAGGGCGACAGTTGAGGACTGTCTTATTGCTTGGCGGCGGCCAGCTGGGCAGCAACTTCTTCAGCGAAGTTGTCGACCGGCTTCTCGATGCCTTCGCCTACTTTGAAGTAGGTGAAAGAAACGATTTCGGCACCGGCTTTCTTCGCCAGTTCACCAACCTTGATTTCAGGGTTCTTGACGAACGCCTGCTCAACCAGGCTCGCTTCAGCCAGGAACTTGCTGATACGGCCTTTGACCATGTTTTCAACGATGTTTTCTGGCTTGCCAGCGATCTTGTCGGCGTTCAGGGTCAGGAACACGCCCTTCTCACGCTCGACCGCTTCAGCGGAAACTTCCGATGGCAGCAGGAATTCAGGGTTGGTGGCTGCTACGTGCATAGCGATGTCCTTGGCCAGCTCAACGCTGCCGCCCTTCAGAACAACCGCAACACCGATCTTGTTGCCGTGCAGGTAGCCACCGACAACATCACCTTCAACGCGTGCCAGGCGACGGATGTTGACGTTTTCGCCAACCTTGCCGACCAGAACCAGACGATCGGCTTCTTGAGCTTCGATCAGCGGAGCGACATCGGTCAGCTTGTCAGCAAACGCTTTTTCAACGCTTGCAGCAACAAATGCCTTGAAGTCGTCCTGCAGAGCCAGGAAGTCGGTCTGCGAGTTCACTTCCAGCAGAACGGCGGATTTACCGTCTTCTTTAAGAGCGATCGCGCCTTCAGCGGCAACGTTGCCAGCTTTTTTGGCAGCCTTGATGGCGCCGGAAGCACGCATGTCATCAATGGCTTTTTCGATGTCGCCGCCGGCCTTGGTCAAGGCCTTTTTGCAATCCATCATGCCTTCGCCGGTACGCTCACGCAGTTCTTTGACCAACGCTGCAGTAATCTCTGCCATTTCAAAATCCTCTTGGATAGGTTTTCAACCATTCCACCCGATCAAACGGGCGATCAATTCTTCCCGAATCTCCGTTGTAGGCCGCTGCACGTTACAGTCGCTATGTTGCGCTGCCACATGTGGGCGCCGACAAACGGTTTTCGAGGTGGCAAAAAGGGGGCCAAGCCCCCTTTTTGCTTACTGAGTCAACGCCAAGGCGTCAATTACTCAGCTGCAGCTGCCGGAGCTTCTTCAACGAACTGCTCGGTACCGCCAGCAACGTGGTTGCGACCACGGATGACTGCGTCAGCCATCGAACCCATGTACAGCTGGATAGCGCGGATTGCGTCATCGTTGCCTGGGATGATGTAGTCAACGCCTTCCGGGCTGCTGTTGGTATCGACTACGCCGATAACCGGGATGCCCAGCTTGTTGGCTTCGGTGATCGCGATGCGCTCGTGATCAACGTCGATAACGAACAGAGCGTCTGGCAGACCGCCCATGTCCTTGATACCACCCAGGGAACGATCGAGCTTCTCAAGATCGCGAGTGCGCATCAGCGCTTCTTTCTTGGTCAGCTTGGCGAAAGTACCGTCTTCGGCTTGCACTTCAAGGTCACGCAGACGCTTGATGGAAGCACGGATGGTTTTGAAGTTGGTCAGCATGCCGCCCAACCAGCGGTGATCGACGTACGGCGAACCGCAACGTGCTGCTTCTTCAGCAACGATCTTGCCAGCGGAACGCTTGGTGCCGACGAACAGAATCTTGTTTTTGCCCTGGGCCAGACGCTCTACGAAAGTCAGAGCTTCGTTGAACATTGGCAGGGTTTTTTCAAGGTTGATGATGTGGATCTTGTTACGCGCGCCGAAAATGTATTTACCCATTTTCGGGTTCCAGTAACGGGTCTGGTGACCGAAGTGCACACCGGCCTTCAGCATATCGCGCATGTTGACTTGGGACATGATAGTTCCTTAATAAGTCGGGTTTGGCCTCCACGTATCCCAATGACCAACCAGCAGCATTACGCTTCAGGCACCCAGGTCATCGTGTCGACACGTGTGTGGATTTAGGCTTCCCAGGGGATCCCCGGAAAGCGGCGCATTTTATACCACAAGGCGCAAAAAAACGGAACCCGGATTCTGAATTCCTGACCGAGGCTTTTCTGGCGCACCCTGCAATTCGCCAGGAATGCACCCTGCTATAAGAGAGAAGCGACGCACAGAGGCTCAGATTTGCCCTGTTCGTCTGATAGAATCGGGTTTTTCAGGGCCGCGGCATCGATCGCGCAATGCCCATTTTGTTTTAGCAAGCGCCATCGAGCGCAGAGAGAGCCTGTATGACCGTCACCCTCAAAACCCCGGAGGACATCGCCAAAATGCGTGTCGCCGGCAAACTGGCCGCCGATGTGCTGGAAATGATTGCCGAACATGTCAAACCGGGCATCACCACCGAAGAGCTGGACCGCATCTGCCACGACTACATCGTCAACGAGCAGAAGGCCATCCCTGCCCCGCTCAATTACAAGGGCTACCCGAAGTCGATCTGCACCTCGATCAACCACGTGGTCTGCCACGGCATCCCCAACGAAAAACCGTTGAAGGATGGCGACACCCTGAACATCGACGTCACCGTGATCAAGGATGGCTTTCACGGCGATACCAGCCGCATGTTCCACGTCGGCACCGTGCCGGTCTGGGCCGAGCGCCTGTCGCAGGTGACCCAGGAATGCATGTACAAGGCCATCGAAATCGTCAAGCCCGGCTGCCGCCTGGGCGACATCGGTGAAATCATCCAGAAACACGCTGAAAAGAATGGTTTCTCGGTGGTCCGCGAGTTCTGTGGCCACGGCATCGGCAAGGTCTTCCATGAAGAACCGCAGATCCTGCACTACGGCCGTGCCGGCACCGGCATGGAACTCAAGGCTGGCATGACCTTCACCATCGAGCCGATGATCAACCAGGGCAAGGCCGACACCAAGGTGCTGGGCGACGGCTGGACCGCGATCACCAAGGACCGCAAGCTGTCGGCGCAGTGGGAACACACCTTGCTGGTGACCGAAACCGGTTACGAAATCTTCACCTTGCGCGCCGACGACACCATCCCGCGCGTTTCGGCCTGATCCAGAGCGCGCAGGTCCCAGCCTTTTATAGACAGGAAAGCCAATCGATGCCGCAGGTGGATCCAGAACTCTTCGACCGAGGCCAGTTCCAGGCGGAACTGGCCCTGAAGGCAAGCCCGATCGCGGCCTTCAAGAAGGCGATCCGCCAGGCCCGCGAGGTGCTCGACGGGCGCTTTCGCGGCGGCCGGGAGATTCGCCGGCTGATCGAGGATCGCGCCTGGTTCGTCGATAACATCCTGCAAAAGGCCTGGGAACAGTTCGACTGGAGCGAAGACGCCGACATCGCGCTGGTCGCGGTCGGCGGCTACGGTCGTGGTGAGCTGCACCCCTTTTCCGATATCGACCTGCTGATCCTGCTGGACAGCGCCGATCATGAGATTTTCCGGGATTCCATCGAGCGTTTTCTGACGCTGCTGTGGGACATCGGCCTGGAAGTCGGTCAGAGCGTGCGCTCGGTCGACGAGTGTGCCATTGAGGCCCGCGCCGACCTGACGGTCGTCACCAACCTGATGGAAAGCCGCACCATTTGCGGCCCCGAGCGCCTGCGCCAGCGCATGCTGGACGTTACCAGCACCGCGCACATGTGGCCGAGCAAAGACTTCTTCCTGGCCAAGCGCGCCGAGCAAAAGGCCCGGCACCACAAGTACAACGACACCGAATACAACCTGGAACCCAACGTCAAAGGTTCGCCCGGCGGCCTGCGGGACATCCAGACCATCCTGTGGGTGGCCCGTCGCGAATACGGCACCCTGAACCTGCGGGCGCTGGCCGGGGAAGGTTTCCTGGTCGAGAGCGAAAATGCCCTGCTGGCCTCCTCCCAGGAATTCCTGTGGAAGGTTCGTTACGCGTTGCACATGCTCGCCGGCCGCTCCGAAGACCGCTTGCTGTTCGATCACCAGCGCACCATTGCCGGGCTGCTGGGCTTCCAGGGCGATGACGCCAAGCAAGCCATCGAAAACTTCATGCAGCAGTATTACCGGGTGGTCATGAGCATTGCCCAGCTCAGCGACCTGATCATCCAGCACTTCGAAGAAGTCATTCTCGCGCCGCAAGACCAGACGCCGCCGCAACCGATCAACTCGCGATTCCAGCTGCACGACGGTTATATCGAGGCGCGCAACGACAACGTATTCCGTCGTACGCCTTTCGCCATGCTCGAAATCTTCGTGCTGATGGCGCAGCAACCGGAAATCAAGGGCGTACGCGCCGACACCATTCGCCTGCTGCGCGAACACCGGCACCTGATCGACGACGATTTTCGCAACGACATTCGCAACACCAGCCTGTTCATCGAACTGTTCAAGTGCAAGATCGGCATCCATCGCAACCTGCGCCGGATGAACCGCTACGGCATCCTCGGCCGCTATCTGCCGGAGTTCGGATTCATTGTCGGGCAGATGCAGCACGACCTGTTTCACATCTATACGGTCGACGCCCACACCCTGAACCTGATCAAGCACCTGCGTAAGTTGCAGTACACCCAGGTGTCGGAAAAATTCCCGTTGGCCAGCAAGCTCATGGGCAAGCTGCCCAAGCCGGAGCTGATCTACCTGGCCGGGCTGTACCACGACATCGGCAAGGGCCGGCATGGCGACCATTCGGAAATCGGCGCGGTGGATGCCGAAGCCTTTTGCCAGCGCCATCAGCTGCCGGCCTGGGACAGCCGCCTGATCGTCTGGCTGGTGCAGAATCATCTGGTGATGTCGACCACCGCCCAGCGCAAGGATTTGTCCGACCCGCAGGTGATCCACGATTTCGCGCAGACCGTCGGCGACGAAACCCACCTCGATTATCTGTATGTACTGACCGTCGCCGACATCAACGCAACCAACCCGACGCTATGGAACTCCTGGCGCGCCAGCCTGTTGCGCCAGCTCTACACCGAGACCAAGCGGGCCTTGCGCCGTGGCCTGGAAAACCCGGTGGACCGCGAAGAACAGATCCGCCAGACCCAGAGCGCCGCCCTGGACATCCTGGTGCGCGGCGGCACCGATCCGGACGACGTCGAGCAACTCTGGTCGCAACTGGGCGACGACTACTTCCTGCGGCACACCGCCGGCGATGTGGCCTGGCACAGTGATGCGATCCTCCAGCAGCCGGCCGACGGCGGGCCACTGGTGCTGATCAAGGAAACCACCCAGCGCGAGTTCGAGGGCGGCACGCAGATCTTCATCTACGCCCCGGACCAGCACGACTTCTTCGCCGTGACCGTGGCCGCGATGGACCAGCTCAACCTGAACATCCACGACGCCCGGGTCATCACCTCCAGCAGCCAGTTCACCCTCGACACCTACATCGTGCTCGATACCGACGGCGACTCGATCGGCGATAATCCGGCGCGAGTCAAACAGATCCGTGACGGCCTGACCGAAGCCCTGCGCAATCCGGACGACTACCCGACCATCATTCAGCGTCGGGTGCCGCGCCAGCTCAAGCATTTCGCGTTTGCGCCGCAGGTGACGATCCACAACGACGCCCAGCGTCCGGTCACCGTGCTGGAGCTCAGCGCCCCGGATCGCCCGGGCTTGCTCGCTCGGATCGGCACGATATTCCTGGAATTCGACCTGTCGCTGCAGAACGCCAAGATCGCCACCCTGGGCGAGCGCGTGGAGGACGTGTTCTTCATCACCGATGCGAACAACCAGCCGTTGTCCGACCCGTTGCTGTGCAGCCGTTTGCAGGATGCGATCGTCGAACAGCTGACGGTCAACCAGGAATCCGAAATCAAACTGTCGCGCTTGAGTATCTGAATCAACAAATTGCCTGCCCACTGTGTAGGCGCTGGCTTGCCGGCGAAGACGTCCGCTCAGGCGATGAATGTGTCGACTGACCCACCGCTTCGCTGGCAAGCCAGCTCCTACAGGGGGTTTGCCCAAACCGAACGAGATCTACCGATGAACAACGCTCTGAACCAGTTGCAGCCCTACCCGTTCGAGAAGCTCCGCGCCCTGCTCGGCAGCGTCACGCCAAACCCTGACAAGCGCCCTGTCGCGCTGTCCATCGGCGAGCCGAAGCACCGTTCGCCGAGCTTTGTCGCCGAAGCCCTGGCCAGCAACCTGGATCAAATGGCCGTCTACCCGACCACCCTGGGCATCCCCGCCCTGCGTGAGGCCATCGCGGCCTGGTGCGAGCGCCGCTTCGGCGTCCCGAGCGGCTGGCTCGACCCGGCGCGCAACGTGCTACCGGTCAATGGCACCCGTGAAGCGCTGTTTGCCTTCACCCAGACCGTGGTCAACCGTGGCGACGACGCCCTGGTGGTCAGCCCGAATCCTTTCTATCAGATCTACGAAGGCGCGGCGTTCCTCGCCGGGGCCAAGCCGCACTACTTGCCGTGCCTGGATGAAAACGGCTTCAACCCGGATTTCGATGCCGTCTCCCCGGACATCTGGAAACGTTGCCAGATCCTGTTCCTGTGCTCGCCGGGCAACCCCACCGGTGCGCTGATTCCGGTCGAGACCCTGAAAAAACTGATCGCCCTGGCCGACGAACACGACTTCGTGATCGCCGCGGACGAGTGCTACAGCGAACTGTACTTCGACGAACAGACCCCGCCGGCCGGTCTGCTCAGCGCCTGTGTGGAACTGGGCCGCAAGGATTTCAAGCGTTGCGTGGTGTTCCACAGCCTGTCCAAGCGCTCCAACCTGCCGGGCCTGCGTTCGGGCTTCGTCGCCGGTGACGCCGACATTCTCAAGGGCTTCCTGCTGTATCGCACCTACCACGGCTGCGCGATGCCGGTTCAGACCCAACTGGCCAGCGTCGCCGCCTGGAATGATGAAGTGCATGTGCGCGCCAACCGCGCGCTGTATCGCGAGAAATATGACGCGGTACTTGAGATCCTCAGCCCGGTGATGGATGTACAGCGCCCGGACGGCGGCTTCTATTTGTGGCCGAACGTTGCAGGCGATGACGAGGCATTCTGCCGTGATCTGTTCGTTGAAGAACACGTGACCGTGGTGCCGGGTTCCTATCTGTCCCGCGACGTCGAGGGGACCAATCCGGGTGCCGGACGAGTGCGCATGGCGCTGGTTGCGCCGCTGGCCGAATGTGTTGAAGCCGCAGAGCGGATCCGCGCCTTTATCCAGCGCCGGTAAGAAAGAAGCCTGCCCTACCGAATACGCTCCTACAAAATCCAGGGGTCATTTCACCTGGCCGAGGTTGGCTTCGCTCAAGTCCAGGTCAGCCAGCACCTCCCGCAATACGTCATCGCCAATCTGGTGCTGACGGCTCAGGCTATACAGTTCAAGGCGTTGCGCCCGCAGCGCCTTCAAGCGTAGCCGCCGCTCAAGCAAATCCATCTGAAACGCCAGCGCCTGGGCTTCCGCCGAATCGTTGAACGCCTCCAGCTGATGCCGATACTCGGACATGATCCGCGCCTTGAGTTCTACCGCCAGCGCGGCCTGCGCCGCATCCTGGGGATTGGCTTCTTCGGCTTCGAGCGCATGGATGGCGGCCTCGGCAGTTTTGCGCCAGGCGTCGCGCACTTCATTGCGACGCTTGTCGTCCGGGCTTTTCTCGATACCGCGCAGCAACAGCGGCAAAGCGATACACGCCGCAATCAGCGACAGCAAGATCACCCCGGCCGCGATGAAAATCAGTAGATCCCGCTCAGGAAAGGCCTCGGCCCCCATCAACAGCGGCACAGACATCACACCCGCCAGCGTCACCGCACCGCGCACGCCGCCAACCGTCAGCAACCAGCACGAGCGCGCCGTCGGCACCTGGGTCATTGCACCCTTGCCGCGCCAGCGTCGTAGCAGAACCGACAAGCGCCAGATGCTCTGCACCCAGATAAACCGCAACACCAGCAGCACCAGGAAAATCGCCACCACGTCCAGGCAGCGGTAGAGCAATGTCGGCCACAACGAGGTTTCATGGCTGGCCACAGCCTTGATGATGTCCGGCAATTGAAGGCCCAGTAGCAGGAAGATCAGGCCATTGAAGGCAAACTCCAGCAACGACCAGACGCTGCGATTGAGCAGGCGGGTACTGGTCTGGCGCGGCAGCAGATCGAGCCAGCTCTGCATCATCCCCGCCGCCACCGCCGACAGGATGCCCGATGCACCCAGTCGCTCGGCCAGCACATACGCCGCAAACGGCAGCAGCAACATGAACACCACGTGCGTCGCCGGGTCATCCCAGCCACGGGCGATCATCCAGGACCGCAAGCGCCCCACCAGCCAGCTCAGCGCCACCCCGACCGCCAGGCCGCCGACCGCGACCAGGACAAAGGTCACACTGGCGTTGGCCAGCGAGAACACGCCCGTCACCGCCGCCGCCAAGGCAAACTTGAAGGTCACAAGGCCCGAGGCATCGTTCATCAGCGCTTCGCCCTGCAGCATATGCATCAGGGGCGTCGGCAAGCGGTTCTGGGCAATCGCCGACACCGCCACGGCATCCGTCGGCGACAACACCGCCGCCAGGGCAAACGCCACCGGCAGCGGAACACTCGGCAATAACCAATGAATGAAATAGCCGGCACCGACCACGGTGAACAGCACCAGGCCGACGGCCAGGGTCAGGATCGGTCCGCGCAAACGCCACAACTCTCGCTTGGGCATGCGCCAACCGTCGGAAAACAGCAGCGGCGGCAGGAACAGAAAAAGAAACAATTCGGGATCCAGCGCCACATGCAGCCCGAGGGTCGGCCAGGCCAACAAGGCACCCGCGGCGATTTGCACCAGTGGCAACGGTAACGGAATCACCCGTCCGACAAGGCGTGAAACGCTGACCAGCATCAACAGGATCAGGACGGTGTAGGCGGTTTGCATAAAGCGTGGTTCCCGAAAAATCGACAGTATTGAAGTGGCATATTAGCTGCTTGGTCGGATCCCTGACCCTTGTACCTATGTAGCACCGGGTTCACGAAGCAGCGTATTCCCTTGTGGGAGCGAGCTTGCGCGCGATTGCGGCATAACATTCAGCATCTATGTCGACAGGCCCTCCGCTATCGCGAGCAAGCTCGCTCCCACAGGGTTTGCGCTTCCATGGCATAATCCTCCACCTTTAATTTCCAGCACCTGCAAAGGGGGCAATTCCTTGACCGTTTCAAGTAAAACGTTGCACCTTTTCGGCATCAAAGCCTGCGACACCATGAAAAAGGCGCGCACCTGGCTTGATGAACACGCTGTCAGCTATGACTTCCATGATTACAAAACGGCCGGAATCGACCGTGAACACCTGACCCAATGGTGCGACGAGCACGGCTGGCAAGTGGTGTTGAACCGTGCAGGCACGACCTTTCGCAAGCTCGACGACGAACGCAAAGCCGATCTCGACCAGCGCAAAGCCATCGAACTGATGCTCGCACAACCTTCGATGATCAAGCGCCCGGTGCTCGATCTCGGTGACCGAACCCTGATTGGCTTCAAGCCAGATATCTACGCGGCAGCACTCAAGTAAGGCAGCCCGTTCAATTTTGTTAGAGGTATTTACATGTCCACTACCCTGTTCAGCCTGGCCTTTGGTGTCGGCACTCAAAACCGTCAAGGCGCATGGCTGGAAGTGTTTTACGCGCAGCCACTGCTCAACCCGTCGGCCGAACTGGTCGCCGCCGTTGCGCCCATTCTGGGCTACACCGAAGGCAACCAGGCCATCACCTTCACCCTCGCTCAGGCTTCGCAACTGGCCGACGCGCTCAAAGGCGTCGACGCTGTCCAGGCCGCCCTGCTCACCCGTCTGGCCGAAAGCCACAAGCCGCTGGTCGCCACCGTTCTGGCCGAAGATGCGCCACTGTCTTCCACGCCTGAGGCTTATCTCAAGCTGCACTTGCTGTCCCATCGCCTGGTCAAGCCGCACGGTTTGAACCTCACCGGGATTTTCCCGTTGCTGCCGAACGTGGCGTGGACCAGCCAGGGCGCCATCGACCTGGCCGAACTGGCCGAGCGTCAACTGGAAGCCCGCCTGCGTGGCGAGCTGCTGGAAGTGTTCTCGGTGGACAAGTTCCCGAAAATGACCGACTACGTGGTTCCGGCCGGTGTGCGGATCGCTGATGCGGCACGTCTGCGCCTGGGCGCCTATGTCGGCGAAGGCACCACCGTGATGCACGAAGGTTTCGTCAACTTCAACGCCGGCACCGAAGGCCCGGGCATGATCGAAGGCCGTGTTTCCGCGGGCGTATTCGTCGGCAAGGGCTCGGACCTGGGCGGCGGTTGCTCGACCATGGGCACCCTGTCGGGCGGCGGTAACATCGTGATCAAGGTCGGCGAAGGCTGCCTGATCGGCGCCAACGCCGGTATCGGTATTCCGTTGGGCGACCGCAACACCGTTGAATCGGGCCTGTACATCACCGCCGGGACCAAGGTGGCTTTGCTGGACGAGCACAACGCGCTGGTTAAAGTGGTGAAAGCCCGTGAACTGGCCGGCCAATCGGACCTGCTGTTCCGCCGCAATTCGCAGACCGGTGCCGTGGAATGCAAAACCCACAAATCGGCCATCGAACTGAACGAAGCGCTGCACGCTCACAACTAAGCAGCGCTGCTGGCAGCGTCACACGATCACCTCTGTAGGAGCGAGCTCGCTCGCGATGGACGTTAACGATAACGCGCGGCACCAGCCAGCACGTGTCGTCCATGGGTTTTTCGCGAGCAAGCTCGCTCCTACACAGGGTCAGGCGTACCCCCGCCCATGTTTATCAGGGCCGAACACCATGATGATTCCCTCTCCCTGGCGCGCCGATTTTCCGGCCATCGCCGCATTGCAACGGCAAGACCAGACCTATCTGGACAACGCCGCCACCACGCAAAAACCCCAAGCCCTGCTGGATGCCCTGGCGCATTACTACGCCAACGGCGCGGCCAACGTGCATCGGGCGCAACACTTGCCCGGCGCCCACGCCACCCAGGCGTTCGAGGACAGCCGCCGCAAGGTTGCCCAATGGCTCAATGCCGGCGATTGCGGGCAGATCATCTTTACCCACGGCGCGACGTCCGCGCTGAATCTCCTGGCCTATGGCCTGGAACACCTGTTCAATCCGGGCGATGAAATCGTCATCAGCGCCCTGGAGCATCACGCCAATCTGCTGCCGTGGCAGCAACTGGCCCACCGTCGCGACCTGAAGCTGGTGATCCTGCCGCTAGATGCCAGTGGCTTGATTGATCTTGATGCCGCTGCGCAGTTGATCAATCCACGAACTCGCCTGGTGGCAGTCAGCCAGCTGTCCAACGTGCTTGGCGCCTGGCAGCCGTTGCCCGCGTTGTTGGCAATCGCCCAGGCACATGACGCATTGACCGTGGTCGATGGCGCCCAGGGCGTCGTTCATGGTCGACATGACGTACAAGCGCTGGGTTGCGACTTCTATGTGTTTTCCAGCCATAAGCTCTATGGCCCCGAGGGCCTCGGCGTGCTGTTCGGGCGTGATAAAGCGCTGGAGCAACTGCGCCACTGGCAGTTTGGCGGTGAAATGGTGATGGAGGCCAATTATCACGACGCCCGCTTTCGTCCGGCGCCACTGGGTTTTGAAGCCGGTACTCCGCCGATTGCCAGTGTGATCGGCCTGGGGGCGACCCTCGATTACCTGGCCGGGCTCGATCAGGAAGCCGTGTCCGCCCACGAAGCCGCGTTGCATGACTATTTGCTCAAAGGCCTTGAAGCGCGCACTGGCATCCGCCTGCTGGGCAAGCCGCAGTTGGCGCTGGTCAGTTTTGTGGTCGAGGGTGTGCATAACTCCGACCTGGCCCATCTGCTGACGGAACAAGGGATTGCCGTGCGTGCGGGCCATCACTGTGCAATGCCGCTGTTGAAAAGCTTTGAACTGGCCGGGGCGATTCGGGTGTCGTTGGCGCTGTACAACGACTCCGAAGACCTGGAGCGGTTCTTTGACGCGCTGGATCAGGCGCTGGAGTTGTTGCGGTGAACTTGCCGGCCGATGCGGTTGCCGCGCTCGAAACCTTCCAGGCTGCCGCCGGATGGGAACAGCGGGCGCGGCTGCTGATGCAGTGGGGCGACCGTCTGCCTGCGTTGAGCGATGTGGATAAGGTTGATGCCAATCGGGTGCACGGCTGTGAAAGTCAGGTGTGGCTGGTGGGCGCGTTGCAGGATGGTCATTGGCAGTTCGCCGCGAGCAGCGATGCGCGGTTGATTCGCGGGTTGGTGGCGTTGTTGCTGGCACGGGTCAATGGGTTGTCCGCGGCTGAGTTGCGGCAGGTGGATTTGCCGGAGTGGTTCAGTCAGTTGGGGCTGAGCCGCCAGCTGTCGTCGTCGCGCAGTAATGGCCTGAACGCCGTGCTCCAGCGGATGAATGAGTTGGCGGGCTAATCGCCTTCGCGAGCAAGCCCGCTTCCACATTGGATTTGTGGCGCACCTGGATTTTGTGACCGACACCGATCAAATGTGGGAGCGGGCTTGCTCCGGGCGGCGTTCCGACGAAGAGGCCATCAGCCACAACAGTTAAACTTCAGGCTTAACGCGATCCGCCGGCCGCCGCACCCCAGCCACAATCTTATCCACAGCCTTGGTCGCCGCGACCATGCCGAACGTCGCCGTCACCATCATCACCGCGCCAAACCCGCCGGCGCAGTCCAGCTTCACGCCATCGCCGACAAAACTCTTCTGCAAGCAAATGCTGCCGTCCGGTTTCGGGTAGCGCAGCTGTTCGGTGGAAAACACGCAGGGCACGCTGTAATGACGGGTCACGGTGCGGGAGAAGTTGTAATCGCGGCGCAGGGTCGAGCGTACTTTCGACGCCAGCGGGTCATTGAACGTGCGGTTCAGGTCGCACACCTGGATCAGCGTCGGGTCGATCTGCCCGCCCGCGCCGCCGGTGGTGATGATTTGGATCTTGCGCCGCTTGCACCAGGCGATCAGCGCAGCCTTGGCGTTCACACTGTCGATGCAGTCGATCACGCAGTCGATGTTCGGCGTGATGTACTCGGCCATGGTCTCGCGGGTGACGAAATCCGCCACCGCGTGCACCGTGCAGTCCGGGTTGATCCCGCGCAGGCGCTCGGCCATCACCTCGACCTTGGGCTTGCCGACCGTGCTGTCCAGCGCATGCAGCTGACGATTGGCGTTGCTGACACAGACATCGTCCAGGTCGAACAGCGAAATTTCGCCCACGCCACACCGGGCAACGGCTTCCGCCGCCCAGGAGCCGACGCCGCCGACACCGACGATCGCCACATGGGCCGCGCGCAAGCGCTCCAGGCCCTCGATGCCATACAACCGGGCGATGCCAGCAAACCGCGGATCTTCTGTACTCATGACCATTACCCCAAAAACCGGCGCGCATTATAGGGCCGAAGTCGGCCAAGAGCATCTTTGGGCTATGAACGGCGTCTTGATTTCTTCATTCAGGCTACACAGAACCAGGAATCAACCTACGAAGGGCAACGAAAGAACTTAAGCCGAGTTGGATTGCCAAACGTAGGGCATTTCCCTGTCAGCTGTACGCTCAGGCGATGCCCGGTGTAGGATGCGCGCCCCTTGGCGCTCGCCGACCGGTCCTTAGTTCCACTGCCTTTGGAACCCGAAATAGCTATGTCATCGCGTAAATTTGGACTCAATCTGGTGGTGGTGCTCGCCATCGCTGCCTTGTTTACCGGCTTCTGGGCGCTGATCAATCGCCCGGTTACCGCCCCCAACTGGCCCGAACAGATCTCCGGGTTTTCATACTCGCCGTTCCAGCAAGGCCAGTACCCGCAGAAAGAGCAGTACCCGACCGACGATGAAATGCGTCGCGATCTGGAGATCCTGAGCAAGCTGACGGACAACATCCGTACGTACTCGGTCGATGGCACCCTGGGAAACATTCCCAAACTGGCAGAAGAATTCGGCCTGAGGGTCACCCTCGGCATCTGGATCAGCCCGGACGAGGAGCGTAACGAGCGCGAGATCACGCGTGCGATCGAAATCGCCAACAGCTCGCGCAGCGTGGTCCGGGTGGTTGTAGGCAACGAGGCGATCTTCCGTAAGGAAATTACCGCCCCGGAGCTCAGCATTATCCTCGATCGCGTGCGCGCGGCGGTGAAAGTGCCGGTGACCACCTCCGAGCAGTGGCACGTCTGGGAAGAAAACCCCAGCCTGGCCAAGCACGTCGACCTGATCGCCGCGCACGTCCTGCCTTATTGGGAGCATGTGCCGATGGAACAGGCCGGGCAGTTCGTGCTCGACCGCGCCCGCGACCTGAAAAAAATGTTCCCGAAAAAACCGCTGTTGCTGTCGGAAGTCGGCTGGCCGAGCAACGGCCGTATGCGCGGCGGCGCCGATGCGTCACCGGCAGACCAGGCGATTTACCTGCGTACACTGGTCAACAAGCTCAACCGCCAGGGTTTCAACTACTTCGTCATCGAAGCGTTTGACCAGCCCTGGAAGGCCAGCGATGAAGGCTCGGTAGGCGCTTATTGGGGTGTGTTCAACGCCGCACGCCAGCAGAAATTCAACTTCGACGGCCCGGTCGTCGCAATTCCGCAATGGCGGGTGCTGGCTGTCGGCTCGGTGGTATTGGCCCTGCTGTCCCTGACCCTGTTGATGATCGACGGCTCGGCCCTGCGCCAACGCGGTCGTACCTTCCTGACCTTCATCGCGTTCCTCTGCGGTTCGGTACTGGTGTGGATCGGTTACGACTACAGCCTGCAATACAGCACCTGGTTCAGCCTGACGGTGGGTTTCCTGCTCGGCCTCGGCGCGCTCGGGGTGTTTATCGTGCTGCTGACCGAGGCCCACGAACTGGCCGAAGCGGTCTGGACCCACAAGCGTCGGCGCGAATTCCTGCCGGTGGTGGGGGATTCGGACTACCGACCGAAAGTGTCGATTCACGTCCCTTGCTACAACGAGCCGCCGGAGATGGTCAAACAGACCCTCAACGCCCTGGCCAACCTCGATTACCCGGACTTCGAAGTCCTGATCATCGACAACAACACCAAGGACCCGGCGGTCTGGGAACCGGTGCGCGATTACTGCGAAACCCTCGGCCCGCGCTTCAAGTTCTTCCATGTCGCGCCGCTGGCCGGTTTCAAGGGCGGCGCGCTCAATTACCTGATTCCGCACACCGCCAAGGATGCCGAAGTGATTGCGGTGATCGACTCGGACTACTGCGTCGATCCGAACTGGCTCAAGCACATGGTGCCGCACTTCGCCGATCCGAAAATCGCCGTGGTGCAGTCGCCACAGGATTACCGCGACCAGAACGAAAGCACCTTCAAGAAGCTCTGCTACGCGGAATACAAAGGTTTCTTCCACATCGGCATGGTCACTCGCAACGACCGTGACGCGATCATCCAGCACGGCACCATGACCATGACCCGGCGCTCGGTGCTCGAGGAGCTCGGCTGGGCCGACTGGTGCATCTGTGAAGACGCCGAGCTGGGCCTGCGCGTGTTCGAAAAAGGCCTGTCGGCGGCGTATTACCACACCAGCTACGGCAAAGGCCTGATGCCCGATACCTTTATCGACTTCAAGAAACAGCGATTCCGCTGGGCCTATGGCGCGATTCAGATCATCAAGCGTCACACCGCCAGCCTGTTGCGCGGCAAGGACACCGAACTGACCCGTGGCCAGCGTTACCACTTCCTCGCGGGCTGGTTGCCGTGGGTGGCGGACGGCATGAACATCTTCTTCACCGTCGGTGCGCTGTTGTGGTCGGCGGCGATGATCATCGTGCCGCAACGGGTCGATCCGCCATTGTTGATTTTCGCGATCCCGCCATTGGCGCTGTTTGTGTTCAAGGTCGGCAAGATCATCTTCCTCTACCGTCGTGCGGTGGGGGTCAACCTCAAGGATGCCTTCTGCGCGGCACTGGCCGGGCTGGCGTTGTCGCACACCATCGCCAAGGCTGTGTTGTACGGCTTCTTCACCAGCAGCATTCCGTTCTTCCGCACCCCGAAAAACGCCGATAACCACGGTTTCTGGGTGGCCATCTCCGAGGCGCGGGAAGAAGTGTTCATCATGCTGCTGTTGTGGGGTGCGGCGCTGGGGATCTTCCTGGTGAACGGCATGCCGAGCAACGACATGCGCTTCTGGGTGACCATGCTGCTGGTGCAGTCGCTGCCCTACCTGGCGGCGCTGATCATGGCGTTCCTGTCTTCGCTGCCGAAACCTTCGGTCGAAGCCGAGCCGCTACCAGCGGTCTAAATCGCTGCGGATGCACTAAACGGCGGCCAATGGCTGCCGTTTTGCTTTAAGATAATCGCCATTTTGCAGGCCTTGGCGGGACTCGGTTTAACGGCCGAACTCAATACCTGTGGGAGCGGGCTTGCTCGCGAAGGCGTCATCACTGACGTAAAAGCTTCGCGAGCAAGCCCGCTCCCACATTAAGACCGCGCCCATATTCAAGTTTTCCGGAGTTTTCCATGACGGCCCACGCCGACCTTTCGCCGACCCTTCAACTCGCCATCGACCTGATCCGCCGTCCATCCGTGACGCCGGTCGACGCTGATTGCCAGAAGCAGATGATGCAGCGCCTGGGCGATGCCGGTTTTGCGCTGGAACCGATGCGCATCGAAGATGTGGATAACTTCTGGGCGACCCACGGCAAACACGACGGCCCGGTGCTGTGCTTCGCCGGCCACACCGATGTCGTGCCGACCGGCCCGGTCACCGCCTGGCAGATCGACCCGTTCACGCGCTGATCGACGAACACGGCATGCTCTGCGGCCGTGGCGCGGCGGACATGAAAGGCAGCCTCGCCGCCATGACGGTGGCAGCCGAGCGTTTCGTCGCCGACTACCCGGATCACAAGGGCAAGGTCGCGTTCCTGATCACCAGCGACGAAGAAGGCCCGGCCCATCACGGCACCAAGGCGGTGATCGAACGCCTCGCCGCCCGCAAGGAACGCCTGGACTGGTGCATCGTCGGCGAACCGTCGAGCACCACGTTGGTCGGTGACGTAGTCAAAAACGGTCGTCGCGGCTCCCTCGGCGCCAAATTGACCGTACGCGGAGTGCAGGGTCACGTCGCGTATCCCCACCTGGCGAAGAACCCGATCCACCTCGCCGCACCGGCGCTGGCCGAACTGGCCGCCGAGCACTGGGACCACGGCAACGACTTCTTCCCGCCGACCAGCTTCCAGATCTCCAACGTCAATTCCGGCACCGGCGCGACCAACGTGATCCCCGGTGACCTGGTGGCCGTGTTCAACTTCCGCTTCTCCACCGAGTCGACCGTCGAAGGCCTGCAAAAGCGCGTTGCCGACCTCCTCGACAAGCATGGCCTGGACTGGCACATCGACTGGGCGCTGTCCGGCCTGCCGTTCCTGACCGAGCCGGGTGCGTTACTGGATGCCGTCGCGTCGAGCATCAAGGACGTCACCGGTCGCGCCACCAAAGCCTCTACCAGTGGTGGCACGTCCGACGGACGTTTCATTGCGACCATGGGCACGCAAGTGGTTGAACTGGGCCCGGTCAACGCGACGATCCATCAGGTCAACGAGCGCGTGCTGGCCGCCGACCTCGACGTGCTGACCGACATCTACTACCAGACCCTGATCAAGTTGCTCGCCTGATGCTGGCCTGCCCGATCTGCAGCGAACCGCTGAACGCGGTGGACAACGGCGTGGCCTGCCCCGCCGGGCATCGATTCGACCGCGCACGCCAGGGTTACCTGAACCTGTTGCCGGTGCAGCACAAAAACAGCCGCGACCCCGGGGATAACCTGGCAATGGTCGAAGCCCGCCGCGACTTCTTGAATGCCGGCCATTACGCGCCGGTGGCCAAGCGTCTGGCGGAGCTGGCTGCCGGGTATGCGCCGCAGCGCTGGCTGGACATCGGCTGTGGCGAGGGGTACTACACCGCGCAAATTGCCGAGGCCTTGCCGAACGCCGATGGTTACGCGCTGGACATCTCCCGCGAAGCGGTCAAACGTGCCTGCAAACGCAATCCGCAACTGACCTGGTTGATCGCCAGCATGGCGCGGGTGCCATTGGCGTCCGGCAGTTGCCAGTTCCTCGCGAGCGTTTTCAGCCCGCTGGACTGGGAAGAAGCCAAACGCCTGCTCAGCCCTGGCGGCGGCTTGATGAAAGTCGGGCCGACTCGCGGCCATCTGATGGAATTGCGCGAAAGCCTCTACGACGAAGTCCGTGAGTACACCGACGACAAGCATCTGGCCCTGGTGCCGGAAGGCATGACGCTGCAACACAGTGAGACCCTGGAATTCAAACTGACCCTGGAAAAGGGTCAGGACCGCGCGAACCTGCTCGCCATGACGCCCCACGGCTGGCGCGCCAGTGCTGAACGCCGGGCGGCGGTCATTGAGCAAGTGGAGCCTTTCGAGGTCACTGTTTCGATGCGCTACGATTACTTCGTACTTCAATAATTTTGGGTCTCGAGCAACAGCTCGAGGCCGGCTAAATCCGCGAATGGATTTTTCAGACCGCAGTGAGGACATCCATGCGCCAACCCGATATCGAGATTTACCTGAAAGACGCCGACGTCGACTACAAAGCCGTCGCAGACTGGCTTAGCGAGGCGTTGGGCCAGTGCAGTGAATGGGTCAAGAAAGGTCAGACCTACAAGTGCAAGGCCGGCAATGTACCGGTGACCTGGCTGCCGAAAGCCGTGGGCAAGTGGAACAGCCTGTTCCTGGACAGCGACCAGACCCCGTGGGAAGACGACATCGCCTGCGCCCGCGCAGCCTTCGCCGCGCTGAACGTCGAAGTGCGTTGCGCGCCGGGGACGTGGGTCGAAGAAGAAGGTGAAGAAACGGCGGACCGCTGGATGCGCATCAGCGCCGACGGTGAAGAAGAAATCACCTGGAAAACCGCCTAACCCGCAACACAGCAAACCTGTAGGAGCCGGCTTGCTGGCGAACCTGGCGACGCGGTATGCCTGACACACCGCGTTCGCTGGCAAGTCAGCTCCTACAGGGTTTTGGGTGATCTGAAGAGTGGATTACAACCCCACCACATCCTCAGCCTGCAAGCCCTTCTCGCCGGTCACCACCGCATATTCCACCTGCTGACCTTCCGCCAGCGAACGGTGCCCCTCCCCGCGGATCGCGCGGTAGTGCACGAACACGTCCACCCCGTCCTCGCGCTGGATGAAGCCATAACCCTTGGCGTCGTTGAACCACTTCACATTGCCGGTTTCGCGCGTAGCCATGAATCGGTACCCCCTTGTTTTTATTGTTGAGCGGCGAGTATATGACAGTCACGAAATCTCTCAACTCAACTTTACTTAGCCGCTTTTTTGCCGATTTTCGACGAATACGGCACACTATCGGCCGCCCGAGCATTTGCTCGGTTTCACCCACTCACGCAGAAGTCGTATGACCCGTTCCCCGCTCCGTCGTCTTGTGTTTGGCACCCTGCGCCGACTGTTGTACCTCTGGGTTCGCTCGGAGACGATCAACCAATCGTCGCTCACCCTCAACCTCGACCGCAGCCGTCCGGTGTTCTACGTCCTGCAAAATCCTTCGCTGACCGACCTCGCCGTGGTCGACACCGAGTGCCGCAAGGCCGGTTTGCCGCGCCCGGTGCTGCCGGTCTCGGTGGGCAATCTTGCGGAACCCGCCGCGTTCTTCTACCTGACACCAGCGCCCGACTGGCTTGGACGTCAGGACAAACGCGGGGCGCCACCGACCTTGACCCGTCTGGTCAGCGCGCTGAGCCAGAACGCCGTCGAAGACGCGCAAATCATTCCGGTCAGCGTGTTCTGGGGTCAGTCGCCGGACAGCGAATCGAGCCCGTGGAAACTGCTGTTCGCCGACAGCTGGGCGGTCACCGGGCGCCTGCGCCGGTTGCTCAGCATCATCGTGCTCGGGCGCAAGACCCGCGTGCAGTTTTCGGCGCCGATCAACTTGCGCGAGCTGATCGATCACCACAAGGGCCACGAGCGCACTGTGCGCATGGCCCAGCGGATTCTGCGGGTGCATTTCCGCAACCTCAAAGCGGCGGTCATCGGCCCGGACATCTCCCACCGGCGCAACCTGGTCAAGGGTCTGCTCAATCAGCCACTGGTCAAGCAAGCGATCCTCGACGAAGCCGAGCGCGAGAACATCTCCCCGGAGAAAGCCAAGGCCCAGGCCCTGCGCTACGGCAACGAGATCGCCTCGGACTACACCTACACCGCGATCCGCTTCCTGGAAGTGGTGCTGAGCTGGTTCTGGAACAAGATCTACGACGGGATCAAGGTCAACCACATCGAAGGCGTGCAGAACGTCGCCCAGGGTCACGAAGTGATCTACGTGCCGTGCCATCGCAGCCACATCGACTACCTGCTGCTGTCCTATCTGCTGTTCCGCAACGGCCTGACCCCGCCGCACATCGCCGCCGGGATCAACCTCAACATGCCGCTGATCGGCGGCCTGTTGCGGCGCGGCGGTGCATTCTTCATGCGCCGCACCTTCAAGGGCAACCCGCTGTACACCTCGGTGTTCAACGAATACCTGCACACCCTGTTCACCAAAGGCTTCCCGGTCGAGTATTTCGTCGAGGGCGGTCGCTCGCGCACCGGACGCATGTTGCAGCCAAAAACCGGGATGCTCGCGATCACCCTGCGCAGCTTCCTGCGTTCGTCGCGGATGCCGATCGTGTTCATCCCGGTGTACATCGGTTACGAGCGCGTGCTGGAAGGCCGAACCTATCTCGGCGAACTGCGTGGCGCGAGCAAGAAGAAAGAATCGATCTTCGACATTTTCAACGTCATCGGTGCGCTCAAGCAGCGTTTCGGCCAGGTGGCGGTGAACTTCGGCGAGCCAATCAAACTGGCGCAATTCCTCGACAGCGAACAGCCGGATTGGCGCCAGCAGGAACTAGGCCCGCAGTTCAAACCCGCCTGGCTCAACGCAACCACCCACCGTCTCGGTCAGAAAGTCGCGCAGCATCTGAACGAAGCCGCGGCGATCAACCCCGTCAACCTGGTGGCCCTGGCGCTGCTGTCCACCAGCCGCCTGGCCCTGGATGATCGCGCCATGGCGCGGGTACTCGACCTGTACCTGGCGCTGCTGCGCAAAGTCCCGTACTCGCCGCACACTACCCTGCCGGAAGGTGACGGCCGGGCGCTGATCGAGCATGTGAAAGACATGAACCTGTTGTCCGAGCAGAGCGATGCCCTGGGCAAGATTCTATACCTGGACGAGCAGAACGCCGTCCTGATGACCTACTACCGCAACAACGTGCTGCACATCTTCGCCCTGCCATCATTGCTGGCGAGCTTCTTCCAGAGCGCGTCGCGCATGAGCCGCGAGCAGATCCTGCGCTATAGCCGCGCGTTGTATCCGTACCTGCAAGCGGAGCTGTTCATTCGCTGGCCGCTGGAAGAACTGGATGCGGTAATCGATCAGTGGCTCGAGGCGTTCGTCGAACAAGGTCTGCTGCGCTTGGAGAACGACGTCTACCTGCGTCCGGCACCGAGCTCACGGCATTTCGTGCTGCTGACCCTGCTGTCGAAAAGCATCGCCCAGACCCTGCAACGCTTCTACATGACCGTGTCCCTGCTGCTCAACAGCGGCCAGAACAGCATCACTGCCGAAGAACTGGAAGACCTGTGCACGGTCATGGCCCAGCGCCTGTCGATCCTGCATGGCCTGAACGCCCCGGAATTCTTCGACAAGAGCCTGTTCCGCCACTTCATCCAGACCCTGCTCGACCTCGACGTGCTCAAGCGCGATGAAGCCGGCAAGCTGGGCTATCACGAACTGCTCGGTGAGCTGGCCGAAGGCGCAGCAAAAAGGGTGTTGCCGGCGGAAATTCGTTTATCGATCCGGCAGGTCGCGCTGCATCGCAGTGAAGATGCGGCGGATCAGGTCGCGGACCCGGCAAAGACCGACTAAATTCCCACAGGCGTCATCTTCTTCTGGCGCCTTAAATACGGAGATTTACGATGAAAAAACTTTCTCTATTGGCCATCGCCACCTTGCTGGGTGCCTGTCAGTTGATACAACCTGCCGCTAAACCCAGCCTCGAAGGCGAAGTATATTACCTGCAACGCATCGCCCTGCCGCCGAACGCCACCTTGAGCGTCAGCCTGCAGGACGTGTCCCTGGCCGACGCCCCCGCCGTAGTCCTCGACGAACAGAAAGGCCCGGTCAAAGGCCAGGTGCCGCTGCCGTTTCAACTGAGCTACGATCCGGCCCAGGTCCAACCCGGCCATCAATATTCGGTCAGCGCGCGGATCGAGGTGGATGGCAAACTGATGTATACCACCACCACTCAACACGCCGTACAGCTTGATGGCAGCGACCCGCAATCGCTGAAAGTCCGCGTCCACGCCGTCCGCTAATTTTTTCGAACAAGGAAGCCACCATGCTCCGCCCTACCCTTCGTCTCGCCGGCCTGTGCGCAGGTTTGATGTTCTGCGCCAGCGCCCTGGCGCTGTCGCTCAGCGACCTGTCGCAAAAGGACGCCACCGGCGGCCTGAAAGATGCCCTGACCCAGGGCGCTCAACTGGCCGTGAAGCAGCTGGGCACGCCTGGCGGCTTCAGCAACAACCCGGAGGTGAAAATCGAATTGCCGGGCAACCTGGGCAAGGTCGCCAGCAAAATGAAACAGTTCGGCATGGGCGCCCAGGTCGATCAACTGGAAACCAGCATGAACAAGGCGGCGGAAACCGCCGTCACCCAGGCCCAGCCGATCCTGGTGGACGCGGTGAAGAAGATGAGCGTGGAGGATGCCAAAGGGATTCTCAGCGGCGGCAATGACTCGGCCACGCAGTACCTGAGCAAAACCAGTCGCGAACAGATCCGCGCCAAGTTCCTGCCGATCGTCAAGCAAGCCACCGACCAGGTTGGCCTGGCCAAGCAGTACAACTCGTTCGCGGGCCAGGCTGCAACGCTGGGTGTAGTGGATGCGAAAAATGCCAACATCGAAAGCTATGTAACCGAGCAGGCATTGAACGGTTTGTTCGAGATGATCGGCAAACAGGAAGAAACCATTCGCCAGAACCCGGCAGCTGCGGCGACCAGCCTGGCGAAAAAAGTCTTCGGTACGCTCTAGGCTTCAGCACAAAACACCTGTAGGAGCGAGCTTGCTCGCGATGGGCTCCAGAACGGCGCGTTCATCCAGACAGCCCGCGTCATCGTTGCCGTCCATCGCGAGCAAGCTCGCTCCCACAGCTGACCGGGTATATCTGCAAGAGGTTGGTCGGCAGTCAGCCCGCCTTCATCGGAACACCGCCCGGAGCACGCGCTCACGCAATGATTCAGGGCGTCGATGCCGCCCGCAGAAAGAACACCCACTCCCGTCCCATCTTCCTCTTCTCGAACACCTTCAGCGCCACCAACCCGTTCAAGGTCGCCGACGCGGTGTTGTAGGAACAACCCAGATTCTCCTTCACATTGACCGCCGTGAACTCCTTGGCCATGCCACTCTTGGCCACTTGGTACACGGTTCGCTGTTTCTCGGTGAGCTGGTCGAAAAAGCCTGACGCCATTAGCCATCGATCAAAGGTGTCGGCATAGGCCAGGCTCTTCCGATAAGCCTCGGTAAAACTGCTGACAGCCCGCAGGATGACCGAGCACTGGAAATCGATGAAATAGGTCAGGTCCAGATCGTCGGCTTCGGTATTCAGATACGAGCGCCCGTACTTCACCGGCGCGTTGCGCAACAAAATGCTGATCGCGATGTAGCGAAAGGCCGAGAAGTCATTCTTGAACATGAACCAGTAAAACAAAGCGCGCGCGACCCGGCCGTTACCATCGCGAAAAGGATGTTCATAGCCCAGTGCAAAATGCAGGGCGATGCCTTTGATCAACGGATGAAGGTAATCCGCGTGATCGGGATCGTTGTGAGACTGATTGATCCACTTCGCCAACATCTGCAATCGTAAAGCCAGCCCCGCTGCCGGGGGTGGCGCATGGACGGTGTTGCCTTCGCCATCCTGCACCACCACGTCATCGTTATCCCTGAAATCCCCCGGCGAATATTGCGCGTCATCAATGCCTTCCACACCGACGCGATGCATCGCTGTGATCAGCTCGAGACTCAAGGGTTCATAACGCTGCTCCCAGGCGAAGTTCATCATCTTGTAATTGCCGATCACCATGCGCTCATCCGGCGTACGCGGCAGGCGCTTGCGCTTGAGCATGTCTTTGGCCACCCGCGTGGTGGTTGCCGCGCCTTCAAGCTGGCTGCTGCTGATGGCTTCGTCTTCAATCAAATCGTTGAGCAGATAACTGAAGTGCGCGTGCTCACCGATCTGGCTGGTCATGTATTCCAGCGCGGCAGTGGTCGCTTGTCGGTCGACGATGGACATCGCCTTTTGCGCCAGTGGCGTCAGCACACACTTGCCCCACTGGATCGGCTCGCCCAAGGGCAGAAGGCTTGAGTACTGGGCAGTCCGGGCTTTCTTGACCAGAGCCCAGCACAGCTTCGAATCCAGCCCCGGCGGCCAGCGGTAGCGCAATTCATCGAACGGAAGGTAACGCCCCTGATCGTCCATCGGCATAAGCAGGGCGAGGTAGTCCGAGAGACGTTCCTTGTGGGGCGAACGCGCCAACAGGTCGAAAATCGGGTCGGACTTGCCCTTCAGAATGGGTGGCTTTTTCACTGGCGCTGTCTCAAAAACTCATGAAACTGAGTCTTGAGTACAGCATTTTGCTCTCCACATCTCAATATCAGACAAGTCTGAGATAGGTGTAGGAGCAAATGCTCGCTCGCGATGATCACGACTCGGTCAGCCTGATCGGACGACGCTCATTCACAAAAAGCCCGCTGGCCTTCACAGGTTCAGCGGGCTTTTTGGTTGTGCTACTGCTGCGGATCGAGATGATCCAGCACGCGATTCACGGACAGCTCTGCCAGCACAATCATCTACTGGATGCCCAGCACCAGATTGCACGTCGGGCCGGTCAGGGAGGATGACAACTCGGTGGCCATCACGTTGGCTGAGGCAAGGGTTTCACAGGCGTGGACCAGGAGGGTTTCGGAATTGACGTCAGGGCGGATAGTGAAAATCGGGTTGGGACGGTGAGCGGGTCTGGCCAGTTTTTCGGTTTCTGGATCGGGGGGATTTGGGCTGTGTTTGATCATTTTGTAGCTCCTAACGAACGTTGGAGCGGCCAGCATCACTTGCAGATGATGGGTGGCAGCTGTATGCGGGTCTGCAAGACCGAGTCGTTAGGCAACCTCGGCAGACCCGAAGATCTCCCGCACACAGCCACCATAAATCGGTGGACGCTAAATGAAGCGCCACGATTATAGGTGCGCCTGTAGGCGCCTAACAAACTATCGGCGGGCTTGCAGTCCCGGTCGCTGAATCGGCAGCGACAATCAAAGGCTAGAGATCGGGCTTCCGACGGACAACCTGAAAATCTTGTGGGAAAGTTCTGAGCATGTGATCGAGCGATAAACATAGTCGATTTTGAGGCCGCCTTCGCTGGCAAGCCAGCTCCTACAAGGGTTCTGGGTACATTCGTAAAATCAGGTTGGCTGTCAGGCCGTCTTCGCGGGTAAGCCTCGCTCCTACAGGGGTTTCGTGTACATCCGCAAAATCAGTGCGGCGGGCAAGCCTCAATGCCGGTCAGGAAATTGTAGGAGCGAGCTTGCTCGCGATGGACTCAAGAGCGCCGCGTTTAACCAGTAAACACGCGTTATCGTTAACGACCATCGCGAGCAAGCTCGCTCCTACAGGGGACCGGGTACACCGACGCTCTTCACCACTCATCAGGCCGAGCGTTAGCTCGCCTGCAGCTTTTGATCTTGATCCACCCGCCCCTTCGGGAGGCTGAGTGGAGGTGTTCATCCGGGGAGTGGCGCGTAGCGCCGTTCGACGCAGTCGAACACGCTGCATGTAGGTCGTCGCGAAGCAGACCGGAGGGCAGTGTCCCCGGATGGACACCGGAGCGAAGGAACGCCGAGCCTTAGCGAGGGGCCGGACGCCGGGGCGAGCCTTTTTTGGGTACTTTTTTGGCGTTTGAAAAAAGTGCCTCGCCGTAAGGGCGAAACCATAGGCGGCCGTTACCGCAGCAACGGATATGTACTCCGCCAACAAGAACCTGGTCGGCCCGAAGGCCGCCAAGGTCAAAAGATCATACCGACTCGTTCTTGATTCGGAACCAGGCGGCGTAGAGCGCAGGAAGAAACAGCAACGTCAACGCAGTGGCCACAATCAACCCCCCCATGATCGCCACCGCCATCGGCCCGAAAAACACACTGCGCGACAGCGGAATCATCGCCAGCACCGCCGCGAGCGCCGTCAACACGATCGGCCGGAACCGACGCACCGTAGCTTCGATAATCGCCTGCCAAGGCTTGAGCCCGGCCGCGATATCCTGCTCGATCTGATCCACCAGAATCACCGAGTTACGCATGATCATCCCGGACAAGGCGATAGTCCCGAGCATGGCCACAAAACCAAACGGCTGACGAAACACCATCAGGAACAAAGTCACCCCGATCAACCCCAATGGCGCAGTGAGAAACACCATCACCGTGCGCGAGAAACTGCGCAATTGCAGCATCAGCAAGGTCAGCACCACCACAATGAACAACGGCACCCCGGCCTTCACCGAATTCTGTCCCCGGGCCGAATCTTCCACGGTGCCACCGACGTCCAGCAGATAGCCGTCCGGCAATTCGGCGCGAATCGGATCGAGGGTCGGCATGATCTGTTGCACCAGGGTCGCCGGCTGCTCCTTGCCATAGATGTCGGCGCGGACCGTCACGTTGGGCAAGCGGTTGCGGTGCCAGATGATGCCTTCTTCAAAGCCGTATTCCAGGGTCGCGATCTGCGACAGCGCCACGCTGGGACCGTTGTCGGTCGGCACCGCCAGGCTGGGCAGCAACGACAGCTCGGTGCGTTCGTGCACGGTGCCGCGCAGCAGGATCTCGATCAACTCGTTGTCTTCACGGTACTGGCTGACGCTGGAACCGGTCAGGGAGCTTTGCAGGAACCTCGACAGGTTCGCCGTGCTCACGCCAAGCGCCCGGGCGCGGTCCTGATCGACGTTCAGGTACACGACTTTGCTCGGCTCTTCCCAATCGAGGTGGACGTTGACCACGTGCGGGTTCTCGCGAACCTTGGCCGCGACTTTGCGCGCCAGCGCACGGACTTCCTCGATGTGCTCGCCGGTGACCCGGAACTGCACCGGATAGCCGACCGGCGGGCCGTTCTCCAGCCGCGTGACCCGCGAGCGCAGGGCCGGGAATTGTTCGTTGAGGGTGTCGATCAGCCAGGTTCGCAGGGGCTCACGGTCCTCGATGGTCTTGGCCAGGACGACAAACTGGGCGAAGCTCGCCGCCGGCAGTTGCTGATCCAGCGGCAGGTAAAAGCGCGGCGAACCGGTGCCGACGTAGGCCACGTAATTGTCGATACCGACGTGATCCTTCAGCAACGCTTCAAGACGCTTGACCTCGTCGGCGGTGTTGCTCAGGGAAGCGCCTTCGGCCAGTTTCAGGTCGACCATCAACTCAAGACGCCCGGACGCCGGGAAAAACTGCTGTGGAACAAAGCGGAACAGCACGATGGAGCCGATGAACAACACCACGGTCAGCAGGATCACCGTCTTGCGCCAGCGCACACACCACTCCACCAGGCGCCGGACCCGTTGATAGAACGGCGTACCGTAGGGGTCGGTCTGGCCGCCGGCGGTCCCGTGCTTGGCCGCATGAATTTTCGCCAGGTCCGGCAGGAGTTTTTCCCCCAGGTAGGGCACGAACACCACAGCGGCAATCCACGAAGCCAGCAACGCAATGGTCACCACCTGGAAAATCGAGCGGGTGTATTCGCCGGTACCCGATTGCGCAGTGGCAATCGGCAGGAAGCCGGCCGCGGTGATCAGCGTGCCGGTGAGCATCGGGAACGCGGTACTGGTCCAGGCATAGCTGGCGGCCTTGATCCGGTCGAAGCCCTGCTCCATTTTGATCGCCATCATTTCCACGGCGATGATCGCGTCATCCACCAGCAACCCCAGGGCCAGCACCAGCGCGCCGAGGGAGATCTTGTGCAGGCCGATGCCGAGGTAATACATGCAGGCGAAGGTCATGGCCAACACCAGCGGAATCGCCAGGGCGACCACCATGCCGGTGCGCACGCCGAGGGAGAAGAAGCTCACCAACAGCACGATGGCCAGGGCTTCCACCAGCACTTGAACGAACTCGCCGACCCCGGTTTTCACCGCCGCCGGCTGGTCGGAAACCTTGCGCAGTTGCATGCCGGCCGGAAGGTTTTTCTGGATCCTGGCGAACTCGACTTCCAGCGCCTTGCCCAGCACCAGAATGTCGCCACCCTCTTTCATGGCCACGGCCAGACCGATGGCATCTTCGGCCATGAAGCGCATGCGCGGCGCGGGAGGATCGTTGAAACCACGGCGCACGTTCGCGACATCGGCAATGCGGAACGTGCGATCGCCTACGCGGATCGGGAAGTTCTTGATCTCGTCGACGCTCTGGAAATTCCCCGAAACCCGTAGCTGCAAGCGCTCGCTGGAAGTTTCGAAGAAGCCGGCGGTGGACACCGCGTTCTGCTCCTCGAGCGCTTGCTGCACTGCCGCCAGGGGCAGGCCGAGGGTGGCGAGCTTGACGTTGGAGAGCTCGATCCAGATCTTCTCGTCCTGCAGCCCGAGCAGATCGACCTTGCCCACGTCCTTGACCCGTTGCAGCTGGATCTGGATGCGGTCGGCGTAATCCTTGAGCACCGCGTAGTCGAAGCCCTCACCGGTCAGGGCGTAGATATTGCCGAATGTCGTGCCGAACTCGTCGTTGAAGAACGGCCCCTGAACCCCCGGTGGCAGGGTGTGGCGAATATCGCTGGTCTTCTTGCGGACCTGGTACCAGAGCTGGGGAATGTCCACCGAATGCATGGAGTCCCGGGCAATGAACGTCACCTGGGATTCGCCGGGGCGCGAGAACGACACGATGCGCTCGTACTCGCCGGTTTCCATCAGCTTCTTTTCGATGCGTTCGGTGACCTGGCGCGACACTTCCTGCGCCGTCGCCCCTGGCCAGAGAGTACGGATCACCATGGCCTTGAAGGTGAACGGCGGGTCTTCGCTTTGGCCGAGCTTGGTGTAGGACAGTGCTCCCACGACCGCCAGCAACAGCATCAGGAACAGCACGATCTGGCGATTACGCAGCGCCCATGCGGACAGATTGAAACCCATCGGGATTACTCCTTGTCCGCCAGATTGACCACACGGTTGGCGCGATCCACGGGGCGCACCTGCTGCCCTTCAAGCAGCACATGGACACCGGCCGCCACCACCCAGTCACTGGCGTTCAAGCCTTCAAGCACCGGCACGGTCTTCTCGCCGAAGGCACCGACCCGCACCGGGGTTTTCTTCAAGGTGTTGTTGGCGCTGACGACCCAGACGTAGGTCGCGCCGTTTTCCGCGGTCAGCGCCGAAAGCGGCACGGACAGCGTCACCACGTCGGCGGCCTGCACGAACACCCGGGCACTCTGGCCGAGTTCGGCGGGAACCTTGCCTTCAGTGAATGAGATGCGCGCGGCGAAGGTGCGCGATTTCGGATCGGCCGCCGGGGATAACTCGCGGATGCGCCCGGCGAAACGTTGATCGGGTTGGGTCCAGAGCTCCACCGACACCGGCTGGCCGACCTTGAACCGGCCGAAACTCTGCTCCGGCAGGCTGATCGACACTTCGCGCTCGCCATCGGTGGCCAGGGTAAACACGGTTTGCCCCGCCGCCACGACTTGCCCGACTTCCACCGCACGCTTGGCCACCACGCCGTCCTGAGGCGCGCGCAGCACCGCGTAGCTGGCCTGGTTGGTCGAGACGTTGAACTCGGCCTTGATCTGCTTCAGGCGGGCTTCACCGGAGCGGAACAGGTTTTCCGCATTGTCGTACTGCGAACGACTGACCATCTGCCGGTCCATCAGGGTCTTGTAGCGATCGCGCTCGGCGCGCACCAGGTTCAGATTGGCTTCGGCAGCGGCGACCTGGGCGCGGGTGGCTTCCAGTTGCAGGCGCACGTCCTGGGGATCGAGCTCCGCCAGCGGTTGGTCAGCCTTGACCCGCTGTCCTTCCTCGACCAGTCGTCGGCTGACTTTGCCGCCAATGCGAAAGGCCAGCTCCGGCTCGAAGCGCGCCCGGACTTCACCGGGAAAGCTTTCCAGCGCCCGGCCCGACGGCTCTGGTTGCACCACCATGGCCGGTTTGACGGTGACTTGAGGCGCCTCTTCATGACCGCACGCAGACAATAAAAACGCCAGACTGACCGGCAATGCGAGGGGCAAGGCATAGCGGAACATGGTGAAGGACCTTTCGCTAATGGTGCTTGGAATAATTATACTGACCAGTATGTTATTAATAGCAAACTCACCAGTCCAGTATTAAAGCGAAGAATGCCAAACAATCTTTCAGCCCCCAACGGTCCGGGCCGCCCCAAGGATCTGGCCAAGCGCCAGGCGATCCTCGAAGCGGCGAAAATCCTGTTTCTGAGCAATGGTTACGCCAACACCAGCATGGACGCCGTGGCGGCCGAGGCCGGGGTGTCGAAACTGACGGTCTACAGCCATTTCAACGACAAGGAGAGGCTGTTCTCCGCCGCGGTGATGGCCAAGTGTGAAGAGCAATTGCCAACGCCGTTTTTCGAGTTGCCGGAAGGCATCGCCGTGGAAACAGTGCTGCTGAACATCGCGCGCGGCTTTCATCAGCTGATCAACAGCGACGAATCGGTGAACCTGCACCGGTTGATGATGACCCTGGGCAGCCAGGACCCGAAACTCTCGCAGATTTTCTTCGAGGCCGGGCCGGAGCGCATGCTGCACGGGATGGAAAGATTGCTGAGCAAGGTCGATCAGAGCGGCGCGCTGAGCATCGACAAACCGCGCCACGCAGCAGAGCATTTTTTCTGCTTGCTCAAGGGTGCGGGGAATTTCAGGCTGCTTTATGGCTGTGGCGAGCCGCTGACCGGGGACGCGGCCGAGAGCCATGTGCGGGAAGTGGTGGGGTTGTTTATGCGGGCTTATCGGCGGGAAGCTGTCTGATAGTTTTTGGGTGTCTGGTCCGGCGCTTCGCGAGTCAGCCCGCTCCCACATTGGATCTGCGGTGAACACCTATTTTGTGAACGGCAGAGATCAACTGTGGGAGCGGGCTTGCTCGCGAAGGAGGCGACGCGGTCTCAGGGCTTAAGCGCTTTCTTCGGGTAAATGTCATACCGACTGGATTTCCCATCCAGCGCATGACTCGGCTTCGGCCCCGCAATGCACGGCGCCTTGCGCGGGCGCTTGACCACCACCCGGTGGCTGGCCAGCGCCAACGCCGCTTCAAGCAGCGCCGGTGCGTCGGGGTCATCCCCCACCAACGGCCGGAACAGACGCATTTCCTTCTTCACCAGCGCGGTTTTCTCCCGATGGGGAAACATCGGGTCGAGGTAGATCACCTGCGGCGGCTCACCTTCCCAGTTGCGCATCACTTCGATCGAATTGCCCTTGAGCAATCTCATCCGCGCCACGATCGGCGCCACGTCGAAATCTTCCGCGCCACGGGCCAGGCCATCTTCAAGCAAGGCGCCGATCAACGGCTGACGCACGATCAGGATCATCTCGCAGCCCAGGCTCGCCAGCACGAACGCGTCCTTGCCCAACCCGGCCGTGGCATCCAGCACCCGCGGACGCACGCCTTGGGCGATGCCCACCGCCTTGGCGATCATCTGCCCCGTGCCGCCACCGAATAACCGACGGTGGGCCGCGCCGCCCTCGACAAAGTCCACCCGCACGGGCCCGGCGCATCGGCACCCAGTTGTTGCAGCTGCAAACCCTGCTCGCCCACCTGCAAGGCAAACTCAGCATCCGCCACCTGCATCGGCAAGCCCAGGCGATCGGCCCATTGCTCGGCCTGTGGCTGAAAGGCCGGGGTCGAAGCCTCGACGTGAATGCGGCAGACCGCAGGTTGCTCAATCATGGGAACACGCTCAAAAAATTAATGATCGGCAAAAACGGCCGATAACAACACTATCGAGCATTTTGCCAGAGCTGAGCGTCGACCGAGAAAAATGTCAGACTTTCAACCCTCCATTACCGGCTTTATCTCGCCCTACGGCGATTACAGCCGGCAAAATACCCAGGCACTGAGCGGTGTCAGTCACCTGTGGCAGGATTTTTTTGCCCGGGCGCTGGCCGATCATTCGGGTGAGGCGCTGCCCGAATCGCTCAACTTTCCAGCGGTCGATCTCGACAGCCCGGTCGAACCCACGGTGGGCAGCGATCTGCTGGCGCACATCGTTGCCCAGCGCGACTGTGAAGTGAAGGACAACGAAGTACGCCCGCCCGAGCCCTTGTTCCTGCCGATTGCGGAGTTCGAAACGGACCTGGCGGACAAACCCTCCCCACCGTTCCCGGAGGAGGCCATCATCGCTCAGCAGCAACAGCAGGACTTCGAAAGCGCCTGGGTGCGCCCCATCGTGCTGACCGCAGGCCAGCCCGTGCCGCAAGCCGGCCCGGCACCCCAACCGCGTGCACTGCACTTGCCGATCGCCGAGTTCGAACTCCATCTGCTGGACAAGCCCTTCCCGCCGTTCTCGGCCGAAGAGCTGATGGAACAACAGCAACGCTTCGATTTCGATACCGGCTGGGCGCGCCCGATCGTGCTGCAGAACCTGCGTATCGCCGCCTGAGTCTCAGCGACAGACCTGCCACGGCCCGACATCCAGGTGAAAGTGATCGCGATGGGCGGCGTTGTAGTCCGGGCTCAATACCCCACTGAACAGGTCGCAGGCACCATCGCGCACCTGGCGCAGAAACCGTGCGTCCTGATTATCCTTCGGCCAATCCTTGAGCACATTGACGGCGCGGCCGTCGGCCAGGCGGAAACCGGCGATATCGAGCGCATTGGCGCCGGCGTGCTGGCTGCGCCTGCCGTTCTCGCGACCGTAGACGTTGCGGCAGGCAAAGCTGCCGAGATGCTCGACGCGGGTCACAGGCTGGCCATAGACCGCCTGGGCGGCGGGTTGCAGCGCGTGATGTTCGAACAGGGCGAAGGACACCGCCAACCGACAACTGGCGAGGAAACTGCTGCTCAGGGCCACTGCGCCGCCTTGCACGCGCCAGGTGTTGAGCAACGGGCAGGTCGCGCCTGGGCTGTCGGCCTGGCGCGACACACGTAATCCGGAGCTGCCCAGGACCTGATCGCACAGCTGCGGATCATCACGCAGTCGCATCAGCTTGTAGCCCGTCAGGAAATTGGGTTGGGCCTTCACGTCCAGCGGCGCCCAAGGGTTCCATGGCGGCGGCAGCGAGATCCAGCCACGCCAGACACTCACCGCCGCCGTGCCGATGATCAACACCAGCACCAACATCACCTGCAGCGCCCGCATCGTCAGCCTTTGAACAATTGATTGGCCTGCTGGAACGGCATGGAGCGCGAGGTGAAGCCGAAGGTGCCCGACTGCCGGATCTCTTGCGCGGCACGAAAGAACTCGCCATACGCCGCCAGGGCCAGTGCCGAACCCACGCTGATCCGCTTGACGCCCATCTCGCTCAATTGCTCGACGGTCAGCTTGAGCCCGCCGGACATCAACACGTTGACCGGTTTGGGCGCTACCGCCCGCACCACCGCCAACACCTCTTCAGCGCTGCGCAGGCCCGGCGCATACAGCACGTCGGCGCCGGCTTCGGCAAACGCCTGCAAGCGGCGAATCGTTTCGTCCAGATCGGGGATGCCATGCAGGAAGTTTTCCGCCCGGGCCGTCAGCGTGAACGGGAAAGGCAGGCTGCGGGCGGCCGCGACCGCGGCTTCGATACGGGCGACTGCATGGTCGAAGCAGTAGATCGGGCCGTCTTCGCGTCCCGTGGCATCTTCGATCGAGCCGCCGACCGCGCCTGCTGCGGCGGCCCGCAAGATACTTTGCGCGCATTCGGCAGGATCGTCGGCGAAGCCGTTTTCCAGATCGACCGCGACCGGCAGATCGGTGGCCGCGACTATCGCCTGGACGTTCGCCAGGGTCTGCTCCAGGGTCAGCCCACCATCGGGACGGCCCTGGGAAAAGGCATAACCGGCGCTGGTGGTCGCCAGAGCCTCGAAACCAAGGCTGGCGAGCATGATCGCCGAACCGGCGTCCCACGGGTTGGGAATCACAAAAGCGCCGTCGCGTTCATGCAGGGCTCTGAACGCCTGGGCTCGAAGGGTTTGCGCATCCATTGGCAGGCTCCCGGGAAGAGGAAAAATCCGCTTCAGAGCAGGCCAAGTTGCTCCGCGGCGGGCTCTCTGTATAGCTCAGGCAGCGGCGACAGGCCAGGCATTCGCAGCATCAGCTGTGCGTGGAAGCGTTGAGCAAGCCTGGCGGCCAGCAGATTGTCGGCGGTGTGCAGGAAAATATACGGCGTGCGGCCTTCTTCGATCCACAGGGCGATTTTCTCGACCCAGGGCACCAGGAACGGGTCGTTGGCTTCCAGTTGCGGATGGCCGATGAAACGCACCTGCGGAAATTGGGTAAATGCCGCCGGACGGGGTGGAACCCGGGGTTTTTTCGACTGGGCGTGGAGCACTGACGGATCAGTCGAGGTGCAGCTGAACAGCGCACGCGGATCGAGGCAGATGCGCTCGACGCCGCGATCCAGCAGCAGGCGATTGAGCCGGCGCTCGTCATCGCCCTTGGCGAAGAACGCGTCATGCCGCACTTCGACTGCCAGGGGTCGGTCCACGGCATCGATAAAACCGGCCAGCTCCGCCAGCCGTTGCGGCGTGAAGCTTTTCGACAGTTGCAGCCACAGCGGCGAAACCCGCTCACCCAAGGGGCTGAGCAATTGCAGGAAGGTTTCGGCAGCCGTCAGTTGTTCCCGCAGGTCGCCGCTGTGACTGATGTCGCCGGGAAACTTGGCGGTAAAGCGAAAGTGCCGCGGCATGCTGTCGGCCCAACGCTGCACGGTGGCGGCAGAGGGGCTGGCGTAGAAGGTCGTATTGCCTTCCACGGCGTTGAACACCTGGGAATAGAGGTTCAGAAATTCGGCGGGCTTGGCGTCTTGCGGATACAGGTAGTCGCGCCAGGCGTTTTCACTCCAGGACGGGCAGCCGAGGTAGTAAGGCAGCCCCATCAGATGTACAGGTCGAGACCCAGCACATCCGCATCCCAATCGACAAAACCGGCGGTGCTCAGGTAGCTGGCCAAGGCCATGGATACGGTTTTGCTCATGGCGCGGTGGTAAACCATGTCTTGCTGACGGGCAGGTAGATTGCTCAAGCGTTGCGCTGAGGCTTTGGCGGCGCGGGCGGCCAGTTGCTCTTCGGACGGAAATTCCAGCTCGCCGTCGATATCGACGGATTCGTCCTCCACTACGCGGCCTTTGCGAGGCTGGCGCTTGATGGGGTAGGACTGGGAGGAAAGGCCGTCTATACGCATGATTGCGGGGCTCGGTATTGATAATGGCAGTTTAGTGGCGCACAAGCCACTGCGCAAACAGCCGAATGATCACTAGAACACAGAAACGACGAAAGGTTTGACAGTGCGAGCAAAAAACGACGATTGGCTGTGTTGCTTATACCGCTTTCGCGAGCAAGCCCGCTCCCACAGGTTCTGGGGAGTTCTACGATGCTGTGCTCGACGCAAAACTTGTGGGAGCGGGCTTGCTCGCGAAAGGACCAACCCGGTTCAAAGAATTAACGGGCCTTGGGCGTCGCCACTTTATCGCGCAAATACACCGGCTGCGCCTCATCCGCCACAATCGCCTCACCCCGTTCCCAGGCAAATCGCGCCAGGGTCAGCAAGTCTTCAGCATGCGGCAGCATGCCCGCATCCTGCCCGGTCAAACTGACCGCGATGCGCTCGGCATATCCCCAACCGGTGCCTGCACCGAACCAGTCACCGCTGGCATCGGCCGGCAACGCTGCCGCTTCCGGCGGCAACACCGCCTCATTGCCGACCAGGCGCATCTCCCCTGCCGTCTCGCGGTAGCAGCCCCAATACACCTCATCCATCCGCGCATCGATGGCCGCTGCGACTTGGCTGACGCCGTGTTCGCGATACGCTCGCTGTGCCAGCACCGCCAGGTTCGACACCGGCAATACCGGGCGCTCCAGTGCAAACGCCAGCCCCTGTACCACGCCGATGGCGATCCGCACGCCGGTAAAAGCCCCCGGCCCGCGACCGAAGGCGATCGCATCGACCGCTTGCAAGGTCGTCCCGGCCTCGGCCAGCAATTGCTGAATCATCGGCAACAGCTTCTGCGCATGCAGGCGCGGGATCACCTCGTAATGGCTCGTGACCTTGCCGTCATGCAGCAAGGCAACGGAGCAGGCTTCAGTCGCGGTGTCCAGGGCCAGCAAGGTGCTCATCGATGTTTCCGTAAGAGAGGTCAGAAAAAGTGCGCCAGTATAAACAACTACGGCCCGCAAGCGGGCCGTAGAAGATCAGGCAATGTTCAGCTCAGCGCTTCAAGCACCTTGCCGGTGATCGCTTCAACCGAACCAACACCTTCGATGTGGCTGTACTTCGGTTTGCCTTGAGCGGTGGACAGCTCTTGGTAAAACTTCACCAGAGGCTCGGTCTGGGCGTGGTAGACCGACAGGCGGTGACGCACGGTTTCTTCGGTGTCGTCTTTGCGCTGCACCAACTCTTCACCGGTGGTGTCGTCTTTACCGGCAACTTTCGGCGGGTTGTAGACGATGTGGTACACGCGGCCGCTGGCCTCGTGAACACGACGGCCAGCGATACGCTGAACGATGTCTTCGTCTTTAACGTCGATTTCCATCACGTGATCCAGCTCTACACCAGCTTTCACCAGGGCTTCAGCCTGAGGAATAGTGCGCGGGAAACCGTCGAACAGGAAACCGTTGGCGCAATCGGCCTGGCTGATACGTTCCTTGACCAGATTGATGATCAGGTCATCGGAAACCAGACCACCGCTGTCCATGACGCTCTTGGCGATCAGGCCCAGCTCGGTGCCGGCCTTGACCGCGGCACGCAGCATGTCGCCAGTGGAGATTTGCGGAATGCCGAATTTCTCGGTGATGAACTTTGCCTGAGTACCTTTACCGGCCCCGGGAGCTCCCAGCAGAATGACGCGCATCGATGTGCTCCTCAATTTTTTATATAAATAACGTCAGATTCGCCTCGTGGGGCCAACCTCAAAAAAAGGATCGTGACCGCCCAAACGGCCAGAGGCTGATCAAGATACACAGCAGGCCCTGACCACACAAGCCGCCGAAAGTCGGAGAAACCCGCGCCTGATGTGACCTGTGCGACGGGGTACCCCAAGTCGCAACCCCATCATTAACTGTCGCCTGGCAGCACTTTTCACGCCTGCGCCAGCAGGCACCCGATGCCCGCATCGGGTGCCTGGACCCACGGCAAAAACCTTAGCCGGTATTGCGCAATCCGGCGGCAATCCCCGCCACAGACACCAGCAGCGCCTGTTCTACCGGGCTGCCCTGCTCCACCTCCTGTTGCCTGGAGCGCGCCAATAATTCGGCCTGCAATAGATGAAGCGGGTCGAGGTAGGTGTTGCGCAAGCGGATGAATTCAAGGGTGGCTGGGCTATGTGCCAGTAGCTGAGACTGACCGGTCAGCCCCAGGACCACCGCGCAGGCCTGCGACAATAGGTCGCGTAAATGCGCGCCCAAAGGCAGCAGATTCGGTTCGACCAGCCGCTCATCATAGGACCGGGCGATATCGCTGTCGGCCTTGGCCAGGACCATTTCCAGCATATCGATGCGGGTACGGAAGAACGGCCACTGCTCGCGCATCTGCCCCAGCAGCTCGCCTTCGCCGCGTTCCAGCGCCTTGCTCAGGGCGGCTTCCCAGCCGAGCCAGGCCGGCAGCATCAGGCGTGTCTGGGTCCAGCCGAAGATCCACGGGATCGCCCGCAGGCTTTCGATCCCGCCCGCGCGGCGCTTGGCCGGACGGCTGCCCAACGGCAAGCGTCCCAGTTCCTGTTCCGGCGTGGACTGGCGGAAATACTCGACGAACTGCGGATTTTCCCGCACCACGGCGCGGTAGGCGCTGACGCCATCGGCGGCCAATTCGTCCATCAAGTGCCGCCACTCGGGTGTGGGCGGTGGCGGCGGCAGCAAGGTCGCTTCCAGCACGGCGGCCAGGTACAGATTGAGATTCTGCTCGGCGATGTCCGGCAAGCCGAACTTGAAACGGATCATTTCCCCCTGCTCAGTGGTGCGGAAACGCCCCGCCACCGAGCCCGGCGGCTGCGACAGGATGGCCGCGTGGGCCGGACCGCCACCACGGCCAACGGTGCCACCGCGACCGTGGAACAACAGCAGCTCCACTTGTTGCTCACGGCAGATGTCGACCAGCCGCTCCTGCGCCCGATACTGCGCCCAGGCCGCCGCGGTGGTGCCGGCGTCCTTGGCCGAGTCGGAATAACCGATCATCACTTCCTGCGGCCCCTGCAGGCGCGCGCGATAGCCCGGCAGCAGCAACAGTTGCTCAATCACCGGACCGGCGTTATCGAGGTCGGCCAGGGTTTCGAACAGCGGCACCACGCGCATGGGCCGCAACACGCCGGACTCCTTGAGCAGCAGTTGCACAGCCAGCACGTCGGAAGCGGCTCCAGCCATGGAAATCACATAGGAGCCAAGTGAAGCCGCCGGTGCCAAGGCGATTTCCCGGCAGGTCGCCAGCACTTCTGCAGTGTCGGCGGACGGCTTGAAATACGCAGGCAGCAATGGCCGACGGTTGTTCAGTTCACGCATCAGGAAGGCGATGCGCTCTTCCTCGTTCCAGTCTTCGTAGCGACCAAGACCGAGGTAATCGGTGATTTCAGTCATCGCCGCCGAGTGTCGGGACGAATCCTGGCGCACGTCCAGGCGCACCAGGAACAGGCCGAAGGTCACGGCCCGGCGCAGGCAATCGAGCAACGGGCCGTCGGCGATCACCCCCATGCCGCACTCGTGCAGCGACTGGTAACACAGCTCCAGCGGATCGAGCAGGTCGCGGTTGTTTTGCAACACATTCGCTGGCGCCGGCGTGGCCGCGGTCAAGGACGCGTGCGCCCAGTTACGGGTGGCGCGCAGGCGCTCGCGCAGTTGTTTGAGCACGGCGCGATAAGGTTCGGCGCTGTCCCCGGCCTTGGCTTTGAGGGCATCGCTGGCTTGCTGCATCGACAATTCGGCCGCCAGATGATCGACATCGCGCACGTACAAATCAGCCGCCATCCAGCGCGCCAGCAGCAGGACCTCACGGGTCACGGCAGCGGTCACGTTGGGGTTGCCGTCCCGGTCGCCGCCCATCCACGAGGCAAAGCGAATCGGCGCGGCCTCCAGCGGGAGGTGCAGGCCAGTGGCGTCATGCAGGGCTTTATCAGCCTTGCGCAAATAATTGGGGATCGCCTGCCACAACGAGTGCTCGATCACCGCGAAGCCCCACTTCGCCTCATCCACCGGCGTCGGTCGGGTGCGGCGAATCTCTTCGGTGTGCCAGGCTTCGGCGATCAGGCGTTGCAACTTCGTGTGGATCTGCTCGCGCTCGGCGCTGGTCAGGTCGCGATGGTCCTGGGCAGCCAGTTGCGCGGCGATGGCGTCGTATTTCTGGATCAGCGTGCGCCGTGCCACTTCGGTCGGGTGAGCCGTGAGGACCAGTTCGATCTCCAGCCGGCCCAGTTGCCGCGCCAGGGATTCCGCGCCATGCCCTTCGGCGCGCAGGCGTGCCAGCAGCTCCGGCAGCACCCGCGCTTCGAACGGTGCCGGCTGCGATTCTTCGCGGCGGTGGATCAGCTGATATTGCTCGGCGATATTGGCCAGGTTGAGAAACTGGTTGAACGCCCGCGCAACCGGCAGCAACTCGTCTTCACTCAGTTGGTTGAGGCTGGCGCTCAGCTCGGCATCCATCGACCCGCGACGGTCGGCCTTGGCGCCCTTGCGGATCTGCTCGATCTTGTCGAGAAAACCGTCCCCATACTGTTCACGAATGGTGTTGCCCAACAGCTCACCCAACAGGTGAACGTCCTCGCGCAAGCGTGCATCGATATCGGTCATCAGCAGTTCTCCAGCGATAAATCCGGGCGGCTAAGATCTTTAAGAGTGCCGCTCCAGACCGGTTCTTACAAGCAAGACGACGAAGGGACTTTAAACCTTTGCCGTTATAGCTAATCTGAAGAGTAAGCCGTACAACGGCCGCCGCCGGCCAATGCTGGCACTCTCCCTGCCTGCCACGAGCAGGCGCGCACTGAGGTCTTTATGAAAATCCGCGAGCTAGCCCAGCACTGGGAAGAAAACGCCAAGGGTCGCCTGACCGACACCGGCTACAAGATTCATCTGGATGTGGAGGCTGCCGCGCGGCTGGCTGCGATCGTCGAGATGTACCCCAAACGGCATCCCGAAGAACTGCTCGGCGAACTGATCGGCGCCGCCCTGGAAGAGCTCGAGAAAAGCTTCCCCTACGTGAAGGGCTCGACCGTCGTGGCTACCGATGAAGAAGGTGATCCGCTGTACGAAGATGTGGGGCCGACGCCGCGTTTTCTCGCGTTGTCCCGTCGGCATTTGCAAGACTTGTCGAGTGCTGGCGACAAACCGAAACATTGATCTGCACCTGATCCCTGTAGGAGCGAGCTTGCTTGCGATGGTCTCAAAGGCGACGCGTTCATTCAGAATAAACGCGTCATCGTTAACGTCCATCGCGAGCAAGCTCGCGCCTACAAATGCGTGTTCCCGATCCGAAACCGGTCGGGGATACCGCTGCGCATCGCCAAAGTTCCCGTCGCAGAGCCTTGTCCGCTCGGTCAATATTTTTTCGGGCGATGGGCCATCTTCTCTGAACTTTTGAAAAACGCCTCGGGTCACACCCAGTAACCACGCTTGGGACGGCCGTGTCAGAACACCCCGGAAATTGTCGGTTGCGGCTCCTTGCCCAGGATGGATTTTTAAGTTTTTCAGGAGTTATACCAATGGAGTTGAAGACCATGAAGACCCGAACTGCCCAATCCCCGTCGACCCGCCTGCGCGGTCTGAAACTGGCGGCACTGGCCATCGGCAGCAGCCTGGTCCTGGCCGGTTGTGCCGGTAACCCGCCTAGCGAACAATTCGCTGTGACCCAATCCGCCGTGAATGGCGCCGTCAGCGCCGGCGGTACCGAATTCGCCGCCGTGGAAATGAAGTCCGCCCAGGACAAGCTCAAGCAAGCTGAAATCGCCATGCACGACAAGAAGTATGACGAGGCGAAGATTCTCGCCGAACAGGCCGAGTGGGACGCTCGCGTAGCTGAGCGCAAAGCCCAGGCGATGAAAGCCGAACAGGCTGTGAAGGACTCTCAGAAAGGGGTTCAGGAACTGCGTCAGGAAAGTCAGCGCACCGTGCAATAAGCGGCGCGGCACGACGTACTTCTTACTCGACTAAAAGGACGAAACCATTATGCGTAAACAATTGATGATCCCTGCCCTGCTGGCGGCAAGTGTTGCACTGGCTGCCTGCTCTACGCCGCCCAACGCGAACCTGGAACAGGCCCGCACCAACTACAGCGGCCTGCAGGCGACCCGCAAGCCAGTAAAGTCGCGGCGCTGGAAACCAAGGACGCCAGCGATTACCTGGACAAGGCCGACAAAGCCTACATGGACAAGGAAAACCAGGCCAAAGTCGATCAGCTTGCCTATTTGGCCAACCAGCGAGTTGAAGTGGCGAAGCAGACCATCGCCCTGCGCACCGCTGAAGCCAATCTGAAGAACGCTTCCGCTCAACGTGCCCAGGCCCGCCTGGATGCCCGCGACCAGCAGATCAAGCAGCTGCAGGACAGCCTGAACGCCAAGCAGACCGATCGCGGCACCCTGGTGACTTTCGGCGACGTGCTGTTCGCCACCGATCGGGCTGACCTGAAATCCAGCGGTCTGGTCAACATCAACAAACTGGCGCAGTTCCTCCAGGAAAACCCGGACCGCAAGGTGATTGTCGAAGGTTATACCGACAGCACCGGTACGGCTTCGCACAACCAGTCCCTGTCCGAGCGCCGCGCCGGTTCCGTGCGCATGGCGTTGGTGAAGATGGGCGTTGATCCAGCGCGCATCGTGGCCCAGGGTTATGGCAAGGAATACCCGGTTGCTGAAAACGGCAGCGTTTCGGGTCGTGCAATGAATCGTCGGGTGGAAGTGACCATTTCCAACGACAACCAGCCGGTGATCCCGCGTTCGGCGATCAGCTCGAACTGAGTTGAACCTGCTGTAATACAAAAGCCCCGCCTGATCCGATCAGGCGGGGCTTTTTTTGCTGGCGATCACTCAACCCTGTGGGAGCGGGCTTGCTCGCGAAAGCGATTTAACATTCAAAATGTAT